>NZ_JBARVQ010000539.1:0-2127 GCF_049646345.1 Albidovulum sp.
GATACGGGCCACGACCTCACGCGGTGAGAAGGGTTTGGTGACATAATCGTCCGCCCCCAGTTCCAGCCCGAGGATGCGGTCGATCTCATCATCCCGCGCGGTCAGGAAGAGGATCGGCACCTGCGAGGTGGCGCGCAGGCGGCGGCAGACCTCCAGCCCGTCCATTTCCGGCAGGCCGATATCAAGCACGATCAGATCGGGCCGGGCACTTGCCGCCGAGGCGAGCGCGGCCCGCCCGTCCGAGGCCGCCAGCGTGGTGAAGCCCGCCCGCTCCAGCGCGATGCGCAGAACCTCGCGGATCTGCGGGTCGTCATCAGTGACGAGGATTTTCGCCTGCATCCGGTCTCAAACCTGTTTCTTTACGTTCTGCAAGGTAGCGCCGGATGCGCCAGGACCGGAACCCCCAATCGCGCCAGCCCGCGATCACTGGCCCCTCGGCGATCGTATGGCCCGCGCAATAGTGCGGCCAATCCGGCGGTTCGGCGATACGAAGGGCGGCAGCGGCATCGGGTCCGAGGTCACAGACATAGTGATAATCCACCTCATCCTCGCTCTGGGCGAGGTTATGGGTGGCGATGAGATGGGCGAAATTGACGAATGCGCAGGCATAGAGCGTGGCGAGGGTAAGGCCCGTATTGACCGCGATCAGCCAGCCATTCGACCGTGTTCCGGCAATTTGCCAGACCACGCTCACCAGCCCGGCCGCCACAAGTCCCATCCAGACCGCCGCATAGGCGCGCAGATAGGTCAGCCCATAGCTGTCGACATAAAGGTCGAGCCGGTAGAGCGATGAGATCACCAGAAGCACGTTCTGTGCGATCCACAGCATCAGGAGTGCCCTGAGGCTGCGATTGGTGGTTGCGAAGGGGCGGCAGGCCAGCGCGAAGGCCCCGGCCAGAAGGGCGGTCGCCACCAGCGGATAAGCGCCACGATGGGCGTATTCGGCATAGGTCATGCCATCGGGCAAAGCAGTGCCGGACCAGAGGTACCGCAGATCGAGACCCGTCTGGGCCGCGAAGATCAGGTTGAAAAGGATCAGCGAGCGGAGGACGGAGGCGGGGTTAAAAAAGGCCCGGACTTCGGATGAGAGCGCCGGGGTTGGGCGGGTGCGCGGGGCCGCGGGGCGCTCAAGTCGGGTGCGCAGGCGGTCGGCGGTCAGAAGCGGCCAGAGGGGCAGGGCAATCAGCGCCCAGAAGAGCGGCCGCAGGCTTCCGAGGAGCGTTTCAGCCAGCCAGTCGCCGCCCTCGATGCTCCAGCGTTCCGCGACCGGGTTGGCCGAGACAAGGAGCATGATGAAGACAAACCCGACACTCAGTGGCACCGCCCAGTCCCGGGCCAAACCCTGCCAGCGGGGCAGGGTGGCGGGCGATGCCGCGATATCCGCAACCTCAGTCACTGCCGAGCCGGGCAGGTGACGGACCAGCCGCGCGGTGAGGGCGGGCAGGCGGGCGAGAGGTGTGTGGCCGCCCAGCAAAATCAGGGTGGCGATGCCGAGGCTTCCGCCGATGAGGAAGAGAAGCGAGAGGGCCTGCACGGTTTCGATCACTGGCAGCGCGGACATCAGGAAGGCACCGACAAGCAGGGCAAGTGCGCGGGGGGCAAAACGATGCGGTGCGAGGGTGAGAATCACCGACAGGCAGGAACCGGCGAAGATCGGCAGCGAGAGACCGGCGGCATATCCCCAGAACAGCCAGTCGGCGAGGATGACGAGGACCAGAAGCAGCCCCCATGCGGCCTGGCTGCGATGTGTTTTTGTCGGTTCGTTGCGGGTCGGGTGGCCGGTGGGGGCGGGCGCCTCGCCGTCTGACGCTGCTGCAAGCCACCAGCCATCATGTTGCAGCGATCTGGGCAAGCCCCTGAGCACGAGGTCTGGCATGGCGGATCGTCCTTCTGTCCCGTTTTATCGTTGTCGGACAGGCTAGGCGGGGGCCCGTGCAGGCTTGCTCACGTCTTTCAGCAGAAATTGTGCAGATTACCCGGGTTTTGGGAAATTTCCGGGGATGCTGAAAACCCGCCGATGCCCGCTTGACGGGGCCGCGTGGGATGCCTATTACGCATCCCACGCTCGGGCGGCGATCCGGGCTGGTGGAGTTGCGGTTGTAGCTCAGTTGGTTAGAGTACCGGCCT
>NZ_JBARVQ010000540.1:0-13018 GCF_049646345.1 Albidovulum sp.
GACAGGCCCAGTTCCTTCGAATTGTCGGCAAAGACATTGGTCTTGCCCGACTTGTCCCAGACCGAGATATGGGCGTGGCAGCCATTGCCGGTCAGCCCCTCGATGGGTTTTGGCATGAAGGTCGCGCGCAGCCCGTGCTTTTCGGCGACCGACTTGGTCATGAACTTGAAGAAGGAATGCTTGTCGGCGGTGGCAAGCACGTCGTCAAATTCCCAGTTCATCTCGAACTGGCCATTCGCGTCCTCGTGGTCGTTCTGATAGGGGCCCCAGCCTAACTGGAGCATGTAATCGCAGATTTCCTTGATCACGTCATAGCGGCGCATGACCGCCTGCTGATCGTAGCAGGGCTTGGCGGCGGTGTCGTAGGGGTCGGAAATCTGTTCGCCGTCCGGGGTCAGCAGGAAGAATTCCGCCTCAATCCCGGTCTTGACATGCATGCCTTCCTTCGCGGCCTCATCGATCAGTTTGCGCAGCACGTTGCGCGGTGCCTGATCAACCTCTTTGTCCTCCATGATGCAGTTGGAGGCGAGCCATGCGACTTCGGGCTTCCACGGCAGTTGAATGACCGAGTCCGGGTCGGGAACGGCCAACATGTCGGGATGGGCCGGTGTCAGGTCAAGCCAGGTTGCGAAACCGGCAAAGCCCGCGCCGTCCTTCTGCATGTCCGCGATCGCCTCGGCCGGGACCAACTTGGCGCGTTGTCCGCCAAAGAGGTCCGTATAGGTGACCATGAAGTATTTAACGCCGTTCTTCTTTGCAAAAGCCGCCAGATCTGTCGCCATGGTCCGCTCTTCCTTTCCCTGTTTTGATATGTGAAGGGCGCGACCCTTATGGATCGCGCCCGTTGTTCAGATCCGTTTCAGAAGCCACCCTTTCCTGGGTACCAGTCGGTTCCGGCAAGGGGTACACGGGCCATTGCCGCCGCCTCCATCGTGATGGCGCAGAGGTCTTCCGGCTCCAGATTGTGCAGGTGGTTCTTGCCGCAGGCGCGCGCGATGGTCTGCGCCTCAAGCGTCAGAACCTTGAGGTAGTTCTTCAACCGCCGCCCGCCTTCAACCGGATCGAAACGGGCCATCAACTCGGGGTCCTGCGTGGTGATACCGGCAGGGTCCTTGCCCTCATGCCAGTCATCATAGGCCCCTGTCGTGCTCCCGAGTTTTTGGTATTCCTCTTCCCAGTGCGGATCATTGTCACCGAGCGCTATCAGCGCCGCCGTGCCGATGGCCACCGCGTCAGCACCCAGCGCCATTGCCTTGGCAACATCCGCGCCGGTGCGGATCCCGCCCGAGATGATAAGCTGTACCTTGCGGTGCATGCCAAGGTCCTGCAAAGCCTGAACCGCCGGGCGGATACAGGCAAGGGTGGGTTGGCCCACATGTTCGATGAACACATCTTGCGTTGCCGCGGTGCCGCCCTGCATTCCGTCCAGAACAACCACATCGGCCCCGGCTTTCACTGCCAAAGTCGTATCAAAATAGGGGCGCGCGCCGGCGATCTTGACATAGATCGGCACTTTCCAGCCGGTGATTTCACGCAGCTCGAGGATCTTGATTTCCAGATCATCCGGCCCGGTCCAGTCCGGGTGGCGGCAACTGGAACGCTGATCAATCCCCTTGGGCAGATTGCGCATCATCGCGACCCTGTCGCTGATCTTCTGACCCAGCAGCATGCCGCCGCCGCCAGGCTTGGCGCCCTGTCCGACCACAATCTCGATCGCATCGGCCTTGCGAAGATCGTCGGGGTTCATCCCGTAGCGCGACGGCAGATACTGATAGACCAGTTTGGATGAATGCCCGCGTTCCTCGGGCGTCATGCCGCCATCACCGGTCGTCGTCGACGTGCCCGCCGCTGATGCACCCCGCCCCAGTGCTTCTTTCGCCGGGCCAGACAACGCACCAAAGCTCATCCCTGCTATGGTGACGGGAATATCCAGCTCAATCGGGTTCTTTGCGAACCGCGATCCCAGCGTGACATTGGTCGCGCATTTTTCGCGGTAGCCTTCCAGAGGATAGCGGCTGACCGAGGCACCGAGGAACAGAAGGTCGTCGAAATGCGGCACTCGCCGTTTCGCGCCACCGCCGCGGATATCGTAGATGCCCGTTGCCGCCGCGCGGCGGATCTCTGAATTGATCTCGTTCGAGAAGGTCCAGGACTGACGCGGCATCGTCTGCGGGATCTTGGGGTCTGTTTTATCTTTCATGGCCATGTCCCTAGTAGGCCGACGCGTTGTCGACGTCGAAATTGTAAAGCTTGCGGGCCGAACCGTAGCGCTTGAACTCTTCCGGCTTGGCATCGATCCCGGCGCGGTCGAGAAGATCGCGCAGGATCTCCAGATGCTCGGGGCGCATTTCCTTTTCGATGCAGTCCGCGCCAAGGCTTTTCACCTTGCCGCGCACGAAAAGCCGCGCCTCGTAAAGCGAGTCGCCCAAGGCGTCGCCCGCATCGCCGCAGACGACTAGGTTGCCCGATTGCGCCATGAAGGCAGACATATGGCCGATATTGCCCTGCACGACGATGTCGATACCCTTCATCGAGATGCCGCAACGGGATGAGGCATTGCCCTTGATCACCAGAAGCCCGCCATGACCGGTCGCCCCGGCATATTGGCTGGCATCGCCTTCGATGATCACCGTGCCTGACATCATGTTTTCCGCCACGCCCGGCCCGGCAGAGCCATGGATACGAATCGTCGCCTGCTTGTTCATGCCGCCACAATAGTAGCCAGTGGATCCCTTCACCGTCACGTCGATGGGCGCATCCAGCCCGACAGCCAGCGCATGGCTGCCCTTGGCATTGACGATTTCCCAGGCGGTCTGGTTAGTTTCGGCGCTTTGTGCCTGAAGCGTGGCGTTCATTTCACGCAGGCCCGTAGCCTCTACATCGATTGTCTGCATGGTCAGTGGTTCCAGAAGTAAACGGTTGCGGGCTCCGGCTCCCAGACCCTTGCGGTCTCGATGCCGGGAAGGTTCACCAGCGCCCGGTATTCCGAGCCGAAGGCGACATATTGATCGGTTTCGGCCATGACGGCCGGTTTGCAGGCGATCGGATCGCGCACGACGCCGAACCCGTCCTTGGTGCCGACGACGAAGGTAAAGAACCCGTCGAGATCGTCGAGGCTCGATTCCAGCGCCTCACCCAGCGAGGCACCTTCGCGCATCTTCCAGGTCAGGTAAGCGGCACCGACTTCGGTGTCGTTCATCGTCTCGGTCAGAATGCCTTCACGGGCCAGTTGGCGGCGCAGACTGTTGTGATTGGAGAGCGAGCCGTTATGGACAAGGCACTGATCCGATCCGGTCGAGAAGGGATGCGCGCCCATCGTGGTCACGGCGGATTCGGTCGCCATGCGGGTATGGCCGATGCCATGCGTGCCGCTCATCTTCGCGACGTCAAAGCGGGCGGCCACATCCTTGGGCAGGCCGACCTCCTTGTAGATCTCCATCGTATCGCCGGTGCTCATCACCCGCATCTCGGGGCGCAGATCCTTCAGCGCCGCACGCGCTTCGGCGATCTTGTCGGCGGGCATTTCAAGCACCGTATGGGTGTCCTTGTCACGCTGCGCAACCTTGGTGCCGATGGCCTTGCCCAGTTCGGCCGCCAGTCCCTTGAAATCCTCTGCCGGGTTCGGCGACTGCACCGTCAACTTGGAGTTTCCATCCGCGTCAGTGCCATAAATCGCGATCCCCGCGCTGTCTGGACCACGGTCCGTCATCGTGATCAGCATATCGGTGAGCAATGCGCCGAGCTGCGGCTCAAGCGCCTTGTCTTTGAGGAATAATCCGACGATTCCGCACATGTTCTGATTCCCTTGTGAGTGCCAGCAAAGGCTAGCAGGAAGGTTTCCGGCGTTCAACTGTGAAGAAACAAATATTCTTATGAGAATATCCGGGCGAGCATATGCCCGCCCGGAAAGGAAACCGGTCAGTACCGGTCCATAGCCTTCGCGATCTTGTCCGGATCGCCCAGCTTGGCGACCTTGTCGAGATGCTTGCTCTCGCTGCGGAACTGGACGATGTGCCAGCCGATCCAGAAGGCGAGGCCGAGTATGACCATCAGGCCCTCATATCCCTGGAATGGGTAGATCGCGCCAACCTCTGCAAGATCCACGGCCCAGCTGTCGTAACCAATCGTAGACATGATGTGTTCTCCTTATGCTTTGGCGCGGGATGCGAGATGGGCCTTGTCCGCCTCGATGATGGCGTTCTTGGCGTCTTCGTAGGCGTGATGCTCGGCGTAATCGAGGCCTTGCAGCTCCACCTCTTCAGGGATGCGCAGCACACCGGCGGCAGCCTGGATCTTGGCCAGAACCCAACCGGGCAGGAAGCCCAGAAGGCCGAACATGATCGCCGCACCGATGGTCTGACCGACCGGATTGATCGTCGCATAGCCTTCATAAGGTGACGACGGTGCGCCCCACAGAAGGAAACCCGCGATGATCAGGCCGACGACACCGGAATAGCCATGCACCGCGACTGCACCCACTGCATCATCAAGCTTGAACTTCCGCTCGACCCAGTAGTGCAGCTTGTAGACGATGACGACACCGACAGCGCCGACCAACATGGCCTGAATCGGGTGGTAAAGGTCGTTCCCGGCAGAGGCTGTGATGACCCCGGCAAGGCCGCCCGAGAAGGTCCAGAACGCATCGCCCTTGGATACGACATAGGCCGCCATCAACCCGCCCGAGAGTGACATCAGGAAGTTGAAGGTGATGGCCGACAAGGTCGTCGGTGCCAGATAGATGTTGGTTGCCGTCCAGGTGGTGCCGACAATCTGGCCGTCGATCACTTCCGGCGCGATGACGGGCACGTTGCAGGCTGCGTAGAAGCCCCAGAACCCGGTATAGATCAGGAAGAGACCGATGGTCAGCATCCACGGGTTATGCGGCGGGATATCGCGCGGCGTGCCATCTGCGGCGAATTTGCCGATGCGTGGGCCAAGGACCATGATCACGCCCAGCGCGTAACCACCCGCGATGGCGTGGATAACGCCCGAAGCATAGGCGTCATGGTAACCCAGCACCTTGACCATCCAGCCATCCCAGTGCCAGCCCCAGGCAGCGTCGATGATCCACCAAACCGAGCCGATCATCACCGCATGAAGCCAAAGCGCGGAAGACCGGATGCGTTCGATCACCGAGCCCGAGACGATGGAAGCCGCCGTCCAGGAAAACAGCAGGAAGGCTGCCCAGAAGACACCGGTGATCCGGTCGCCAAGATGCGTGCCCATGTTTTCGGAATTGGGCGCATAGGGCTTGGCTGCGTCCCATCCGATGCCGCCCATGCCCGGGAAGGCATTGGGGAAGGCCCAGTAGATCCACCAGCCGAAGAAGAAGAAGGTGACGGTGACCAAGGGAATGATCATCACGTTCTTCATCAGCGTGTGCATATGGTTGCGTCGGCGGCTTGCGCCGACCTCATACATGCAGAAACCCACATGGATGAGAAACATGAACACGACAGTTACCCAGTAATAGAACTCGGTAAACACGGTCGTGAGTGCGTTTAGATTTCCGTCCACTTTCGTTCTCCCCGTTCGCTTGCAGTGGTTATTGTTTCCAGACATTGAACATGTTGATCGCCACTCAAGTCAACAATTTTTCCCATGGTGAAATTTTTGGCATTTTCAGGACGGGTCACACGATCCAAACCTGCCGCAGAGATCATTGTTCCGGAAAGATGCATACCCTGCGGGGAAACTTTTTTTCTTGACTGGCTGTGTCGCATGCCCCCATCCTTGCCCGCAGCAACGGCTTGCCTTCAAGAATTCGGGCCTTCGCCCGGAAAAATTCTTCGCTGCCAAACGGGGGATTTGCGACAGAATGCGGTCGAACACACTGTCCGGACGGACTGCGATCCCGACGGGCTGACGGCACAAGATCAATAACGCATCAGGGAGATACAGATGACAGCATCATGGAGGTTTTCGGTTCTGGGCGATCGTCACCGGGCGATGGGCTCAAACCTCGAAGACTGGAGCGGGATGGGCACGGCCTGGTCCTATGACAAGGATCAGGAAGAAGAATATCTGGCGATCCGCACCAAGGCAGGCTTCATGGATGTGTCTGGCCTGAAGAAGGTCCATATCATCGGCCCGCATGCAAGCCACGTGATCGACCGCGCCACGACGCGCAATGCTGAAAAGATCAAGCCCGGCCGGTCCAGCTATGCCTGCATGCTGAATGACGAAGGCAAATTCGTCGACGATTGCGTCATCTACCGGATGGGGCCGAACAGCTGGATGGTGGTGCATGGCTCGGGTCAGGGGCATGAGCAGCTGACGATGGCCGCGATGGGCCGCGATGTTGATATCCGCTTTGACGACAACCTGCACGATATCTCGCTTCAGGGTCCGATGGCCGTCGATTTCCTGCAGGATCACGTGCCGGGCATCCGCGACGTCGTCTATTTCAGCCACATCCATAAGATGCTGTTTGACAAGCCGGTCACCATCTCGCGCACCGGATATACCGGCGAGCGGGGCTACGAGATTTTCTGCCGGGGACAGGACGCCGCCCATATCTGGGACACGCTGGAAAAACTTGGCAAGCCGAAGGGCATTATCCCGACGCGGTTCACCACGCTCGACTGGCTCAGGGCGGAAAGCTACCTTCTGTTCTTCCCCTTCGACAATTCCGACATGTATCCGTTCGAGAATGAAAAGCATGGCGATACGCTGTGGGAGCTGGGCCTCGACTTCACCGTCTCACCCGGCAAGACCGGGTTCCGGGGGGCGGAGGAACACTACCGGCTGAAGGGCAAGGAACGGTTCAAGATCTACGGCGTGAAGCTGGAAGGCACAGAACCGGCCGAAGAGGGTGCCGCGCTGATGAAGGATGGCAAGCAGGTCGGCGTCGTGACGATCGGCATGTATTCCAGCCTCAACAAGCAGTGTGTCGGCATCGCGCGGATGCCGGTTGACTGTGCGGTGGACGGCACCAAGAGGACGGTCAGGAATTCAAGCGGGGATATTCCCTGCGTGGCCCATTCGATGCCGTTCTACGACACCGACAAGAAGCGGCGCACGGCCAAGGGCTGAAGCGGCACGGCGCGGACTGCATCGCCAGTCCGCGCCCACCAAAAAGACGACAAACAGGGAGATGCCTCAAGGTGTCCAAGTTCAATTTCCCCGAAGCCATCAAAAGCCGCCCCGTCTACGGCGCGTTGCAGCCCCGGCCCGGCAAGTCCCATCTGATGATCGCCGATGCCGAAGGGGCAGAAGCGCTGATCGACGTGGCCAAAGCCGATCCCGAGATCATGGCCAAGGCGCATGTGATCTATATTCCCAAGGGCACCGGCACGACCTATTCCGACAAACTGGCCGCGCTGAAACCCGCGATCCTGCATATCAGCCCCAGCTACGGCGCCTCAGTACCCCGCCTTCAGCGGGTTCTGGCGAACGCACATATGGGCTTGCAGATCTACCTTGCGGGGACCGAGGGCCTGATGGGACAGGCGATGCAGGAAGCGGTCAGCGCTGGCATCCCGCATACGGCGATCCAGACCGAACATCGCGGTTCGGTCGCGCGGCGCATGCAATGCGTGCATTGCAAGGGGATCACCGAAGACGTGATGACCGACCCCTTCGTCTGTTCGCATTGCGGACTGAACCTTTTCGTCCGCGACCACTATTCCCGCCGTCTGGCCGCGTTTCAGGGTGTCTGTATCGACGCCGAAGACCCCGGCGATGTGCCCGAACCGGTGGAGTTGTACAAATGAGCGCCGGAACCGAAAAGATCGCCGTCACCGTCACCGATGTGGTTGAGGTCAACGACCTGGTGAAACGCTTCCGCTTTGTCCGCACCGATGGCGGGCCGCTGCCGACTTTCTCGGGCGGGGCCCATACCGTGGTCGAGATGAAGGACGGCGATATCACCCGCCTCAACCCCTATTCGCTGATGTCCGATCCGCGCGACCAGAGCGCCTATACGATCTCGGTTCGGCGTGATGAGGAGGGGCGCGGCGGTTCGCTTTTCATGCACCGGACCGTCAAGCCCGGCGACAAGATGGTGCTGAACTATCCGGTGAACCTCTTTTCGCTCGATCTGCGGGCGAAGAAGCATCTTATGCTGGCGGGGGGCATCGGCATCACGCCGTTCCTGGCGCAGATCAAACAGCTTTCGGCGACCAATGGCCGGTTTGAGCTGCATTACTCGGTGCGGACGAAAGCCTTGGGGTCTTATGTCGATGAATTGACCGGAAAGCATCCCGAACACGTCCATATCTATTACGACGACCAGAAACAGGCGATCGACCTTGAGCATCTCCTGGACGGTCAGCCCCTCGGCACACATGTCTATGTCTGCGGCCCCAAGGGCATGATCAACTGGGTACTCGATACGACCAAACGGCTGGGTTGGCCGGATGAGGCGGTGCATTCCGAGGAATTCCTCGCCCCGCAATCGGGCAAACCGTTTGAGGTCTATCTCGCA
Organism: Albidovulum sp.; assembly: GCF_049646345.1. Lineage (GTDB taxonomy): Bacteria > Pseudomonadota > Alphaproteobacteria > Rhodobacterales > Rhodobacteraceae > Albidovulum. The sequence goes on from NZ_JBARVQ010000540.1 coordinate 8,429, forward strand.
CAATCGAAAAAGACCGTGAAGGTCGGCGAACATCAAAGCCTGCTGGAAGCCATCGAGGCCGCGGGCGTCGATGCGCCCTATCTCTGCCGTGGTGGCGCTTGTGGGCAGTGCGAAACCGATGTGCTGGAGCATGACGGCACCTTCATCCACCGCGACCACTGGCTGGAAGACGACCAGCGCAAGGGCTGCGGCAAGATCATGCCCTGCGTCAGCCGCTTTGAGGGCAAGAAACTGGTCCTGGACCGCTAGGAGACTGGGAAATGAGCATCCAATTCAGGGACGAGACGTTCCGCGACACCTACACTTTCCGGAACTCTGACTGGGCGATCCAGCGCTTTCCGTTCCCGTTCCACGAAGACAACTACATGTATTCGGTGAACATGGAGCCGCATAAGGGCGGTCGCGAGGGTTCGGTCTACGAAAACCGCTTTGACGTCGATGAACACTATGTCTCGGAGATGAAGGACCGCGCCATCGTTCTGGCCGAGGATCCGCTGCGCTGCCAGTCGCTGCCGCATATGACGCTGGCGGGCTGGGACCTTCTGGAACTGATCATGGTGGCGAAGTCCGAGGATTACCCCGACCTCTTCGAACTCCACCGCGACGGCAATAACTGGCACTGGATCAACAAGCCGATGGGCATTGACCAGAAATTCGTCTTCATGGACGAAACCACCCTGCCCTACGGCCCGATGGAATACATCACCCGCCAGACACAGGGCGATTTCGCCGTGCTGGACCAGCGCGACGACAATCTCTGGATGGATGCCGGGATGGTGACGACGCAGGCGGACTGGAGCCTTGATTTCGACATCGGCATGAACTTTTTCGAATGGCACGCGCCGGTGCCATTGGCCCATGAGATGGGCATCTTCCAGCGGGCGCTGAAGTTTCTGCTGAACATTCAGCAGGGCACACCAGCGCGGCGGTTGAACTGGACGATGACGGTCAACCCGCTTCTGGATACGAGCCCCGAGAACTACCATAAATGGGGCATCCAGAAGATCGAGCTGACGCCTGAGAACGTGGGTGAAAAACAGCATCTGCGCGTGGAGTTGCAGACCTTCTTCCGCCTGCCGCGCTCGAATGCTTTGGTCTTTCCGATCCGCTGCTACCTGATCCGGCTGGAAGACCTTGTGACAGTGCCGAAATGGGGACGTCGCCTGCACCGGGTGATCCGCGACCTGCCCGAGGAACTGGCGGCCTATAAGGGGTTCATCCGCAACCGGCCGATGATCGTCGACTATCTGTCGAAATTCGACGACGGTGCGCCGACGTCGCCCGGTGTCTGGCCGGACTGACCTTTATTTGTTGTGCATGTAGGAAATGATTGACAGGTAACGGGCCGGAAGCTTCACCAGAACTTCGGGCCCGTGCGGCGCATCGGCGTCAAAGAACAAGGTATCGCCAGGTTTGAGGGGATAAACCTCATTGCCGTGGCGGTAGTCGACCTCACCCTCCAGCATGTAGAGCATTTCGATGCCCTCATGCTGGAACGTCGGAAAGATGTCGGAATCCGATGTCAGCGTGATCAGATAGGGTTCCACCTGAACGCCCGTCGAATTAGAGCCGAGATGACCAAGGAGGTTGTACTGATGCCCCGCCCGCGTCCCGCGCCGCTCAATCTCGACGCCTTCGCCGGATTTGGTGTGGACGGCGTTGTGCACGTCCTCGAACCGGCGGAAGAACGCTGTCAGCGGCACGCTCAGCGCATTGGCCAGCGCTTGCAGCGTCGACAGCGAGGGCGAGGTGTTGCCGTTCTCGATCTTCGACAGCATGCCGATCGAGAGGCCCGTCCGCCGCGACAGTTCGGCAACCGTCATGCCGCTTTGGTGGCGGAACGCCCGCACCTCACGCCCGATTGCGACTTCAAGAATGTTCTCGCGTTCTTCCTTGACCCGGTGCGGATCCTGTCCGAGGACTGCTGCGCTCATGTTCTGCCTTCCCTGCCAGGTTTTCTGGCCTCGGTGGTTACGTCACCGGGCCGCAGGCTTTGCTCTGTTTCCGCGCCGTTCGTCTTGTCGTAGGGTAGCGGTATGTTTCCTCATAGTAAGAAAGATAATCCGCAATCTCAATGCACCGTGACGGTCGGCATTCTGATTCTGCCTGAATTTCCGATGTCTTGCCTGACATCGATGATCGAACCCCTGCGCGCTGCGAACGAAATCGCCGACACCACCGCGTTTACCTGGAAGATTATTTCCGAGACGGGCGAACGGGTGAAGTCCAGCGCGCAGGTCGGCTTTGACCCCGATCTTGCCTTGGGGGCCGCGCTGGATGTCGACTATCTCTTTCTGCTGGGCAGTCCGACCTCTGGCTTCGTCGATCCGAAGGGGTCCGAAGGCCACCTGCGACGCCTTGTGCGGCACGGCGTTGCGATCGGTGGCGTCAGCGGCGGGGTGTTTCCTCTGGCGCGGTCGGGTCTTTTATCCGACCGCGAATGCTCGGTCCATTGGTGCTATGAAGCTGCTTTTGCAGAAGAATTTCCAGATTTCGCAATGCGCGATGACGTGATTGTCGTCGACCGGGGCTGCTACACCGTCTCGGGCGCAGCCGCTGCATTCGACCTGATGCTGCTCTTTATCGAAGAGCGCCTTGGCGGCGATGTCGCAACCGAGGTCGCCTGCTGGTTCCAGCACCCGTTGGTGCGCGGGCAAGGGGTACGGCAGAAGGTGCCCACCTTCCGGCGCGAAAGCACCGCCGATGCGCTGCCGGTCGCGGTGACCAAGGCGGTTGATATCCTTGCCCGCCGCATCGCCGACCCGATCAGTATCGAGGCGCTGGCCGAAGAGGTTGGCGTCTCGGTTCGCCAGCTTGAGCGGCAGTTCAACAAGGCAACCGGCCAAAGCCCGCTGCGTTACTACCGGACACTTCGGATGAAGGCGGCGCGGCAGCTCGTTCTCTACTCCAAACACAGCATGATCCGCATCGCGACTGCGATCGGCTATGAAACCGTGGCACCGCTTTTGCAGCATTACCGGCAGGAATTCGGGATCAGCCCCACCGAGGAACGCAATACGATCAACCGCTTCCGGGTGGACGGCAACCGGCCACTGCCGGACGCGTAGGAAAAGCACCCTATAGCGTTTCGCGTTAAACTTGAATCACCTAACGCTGCCTGAAATCAAAGATTTCAACGCGTTAGGTGATGAGTGATGCTTCAAGTTAAACGCGAAACGCTGTAACGGGCAGATCGCGCTCAGCTTTCCGGGCCTTGCTGCATCGTATCCCCGTATCTCCGTCGCTCGGCGCTGATGCTCATCAGCCATGCCGCCACCTCCTGACGACCGGGAAAGGCGGGACGGTTGCGCGGGGTCAACAGGTAGTAGCCATGATCGGTGCGGACATGCCGGTTTCCAAGCGGCCGGACCAGCTTGCCCGCTTCCAGTAGCTGATCGACGAGGTGCCCCCAACCCAACGCCACGCCGACACCGTCGACCGCCGCATGGATCGACAGCGGATAGGTATTGAACATCATCGTCCGGTCAAGACGCCGGAACGGAACATCGGTCTGGCCCAGCCAGGTGCGCCAGTTCATCCACTCGGTATGACTGCTTGATACTTCGATCAGTTGCGCATTCGGCAAGGACCCGGCATCGCTGACATCAGGATTTGCCGCCAGAAAATCGGGCGAGCAGACCGGAAAGATGGTTTCGCCGAAAACCAGTTCTGCATCATAGCCCGGCCAGTCGCCATCGCCGCGCAGGATGGTCAGGTCGACCATATCGGCCAGACATTCCTCGTCATCATCCGAGGCCACCAGCATGATGTTCAGATGCTTGTTCGCCTCACGGAACTTGCGCAGGCGCGGGGTCAGCCAGAGCGCTGCGACGGAATTCGTGGCGGCAAGAACCACCGGACGATTCTGCCCGGTCTTGAGAGTATCGTCGGCAGCAGCCCTGAGCGCGTCGAGCGCCGGTTGGATTCGGGTCAGGAATTCACGCCCATATTGGGTCAAAGTGACCGACCTGTGGCCGCGTTCGAAAAAGTTCAGACCGAAATGCAGCTCCAACAGGCGGACTTTCCGGCTGATCGCGGTTTCGCTGAGATTGAGAACCTTCGACGCACCTGCAAAGCCCATCTGTTCTGCGGCCGCCTCAAACGCCAGCAGATAATCGAGTGGGGGCAGCGGCTTGGCGCGGTCGCGCGGCTGGCGCCTGTTACGCTCCTCCTGTTCCATGGCTGAGATTGTCCCCCGCAAATCTGCCCGCATGTCCGGCAGAGCCGACATTATGCCAGCCTTCCCGCTTTGCCATCAATTTTTAGAGGCAATGGCAAATAAAATTCTTCGCAGAAAAACCGTCCGGGTTAGGCATGATTGGCGCCGGAACCTGGCTGAACGGGCCGGGCCCCAAAAAGTGGGATATTTCAGGGAGACGTCATGAGATTTGCAGCCACGGTATCGCTTGCCGCCTTAGTCGCAGCATCCGCAACGGTTTCGAACGCCGCTGACAGTTCGGACCCGATCATCATTCCGATCCACAACTGGTCCAACCAGATTGTGATGAGCTACGTCGTTGGCCAGATATTCGAAACGATGGGCAACAACGTGGAATTCGTCACCACCGACAGCCAGGCGGTCTATGAATC
>NZ_JBARVQ010000541.1:0-11278 GCF_049646345.1 Albidovulum sp.
CTGCAACGCCGCAATCCCAATGGCGGCACCAAGCCGATGGCGTATTGGGGCCTTCAGAATGAAACCGACCCCCTGACGGATGTTCTTCTGGGCTCGCCCGCGCATCTTTTCCACCGCGCGACCTCCAGCCTGTCGCGCAAGCATCTGCGCGAGGCGCCCTGCAACATTCAGGTGGCGCAGGGCCAGCATGCGGAACTGGTATCGGCCTATGAGCATTTCGGCGTGAAGGTTCATATGCTGCCGGCGGAACCGGAACTGACCATGCAGGTCTATTCCCGCGATTCATCCTTCATGACGCCTTATGGCGCGGTCATCACCGCAATGTCGAACTGGTGGCGGCGGGGCGAGAATTATGCCGCGATCCGCGCCTATGAGGCAATGGGTATCCCGATCTACGACATGGTGACGGCGGGCACCTTCGAGGGCGGCGATTTCAACGTGATCGAGGAAGGCTGCGTCCTGATCGGTTGCGGCGGGGCCCGCACGCAGGAGGAAGGTGCGCGGCAGGTGGCAGGCTGGTTCGAGAAGGAAGGCTGGGAGACGAAGATCGCCTTCATCGATGAATATTACGTCCATATCGACCTGATGGTAGTGCCGATCGCCGAAAAGCTGACCGCCGTCTGCCTGACCTGCACCGACCCGTGGATCGTCGACTGGCTGAAGGCCAAGGGGCATGAGATCATCGACGTGCCCTTCGCCGATACGATGGCGCTTGGCTGCAATTTCATGGCCTTGGGCAATGACAAGGTGATCGCCCCGACCTCATCCCAGACGCTGATCGGCCAGCTGAAGGCTCGCGGGTTCGAGGTGGCGGCGGTTGATACCGCCGAGATATCCAAGACCGGTGGCGGCATCCACTGCATGGCGCAGGCGCTGCGCCGGGCCGCCTGAGGACTCATCAGTCTTCCTGACGTCACGGGGGTCGCGCAGTCTATGGCGCGGCCCCTTGATCTGTGGCAGTGAGGGGAAAAGACGGGTGGGTCATGAAACCGGAACATATCTTCACCGCGCTGCGTTCTCCGATCCTCGCCGGTCTGTCGGAAGAGGTGGCGCGCGATGTCATGTCCCGCGCGCGGCTGCGCAGCTTCGACCGTGGCGCGACGATCTTTCTGCAGGGCGAACAGGCGAGTGCGATTTATATCGTCGCCAGCGGCTGGGTGAAGCTTTACCGGATCGCGCCGAACGGGACCGAGGCGGTGGTTGGGGTGTTCACAAAGGGCCGGTCGATCGGCGAGGCTGTGGCCTTTCGCAGCGACGTCTATCCCGTCGCTGCCGAGGCAGTGACGGATTGCGAGGTGATCCGGATCGAGGCCGAGAGCTTCCTGCGCCTGATCCATGACAATCCGGGCATCGCGGTGTCGATCCTGTCGGCTACTTTTGCGCATCTCCATGGCCTCGTCGAACAGATCGAGCAGCTGAAGGCGCAGACCGGGGCGCAGAGGGTGGCGGAGTTTCTGCTGGAACTGGCGGAATGCGAGGCGGGGGCCTGTATGGTGACCCTGCCTTACGACAAGGTGCTGATCGCGGGCCGTCTGGGGATGAAGCCCGAGAGTCTCAGCCGGGCCTTCGCCAAGCTGAGGAAATTCGGGGTGAGCGTGCATCAGAACCACGCGAAGATCGACGATGTCGAGACCTTGCGCGATTATGCCGAGGAAGACCCCGCGCTCGCCTGGAACAAGGGGCAGTGATCTGATTGAGCGCCCGTTCCGGGCGCAAGATGATGTCTCGTGCTTTTCGCTTGCGCGAAAAGTACTCGGGTCTGCCTCCGGCCGGGGTATTTTCGCAATGAAGAAGCCCGGGGATCAAGCCACCAGATAGAGGACGAGCAGGAGGCCTGCATAGAGCGCGAGGGTGAGACCGAAGCCGCGTTGGAAGGCGGGGGCTTCGTTCAGGCGCAGATAGGCGTTGAGGATCAGCCGCGCCTTGACCCAGGCAAGGATCAGGATCGCGGCGCCGGTCGCGCTGAGGGCCGCGCCCGTGAGGTGGCCGCCGGTCACCGCGACGGCGAGGCCGGTCGAGGCGGCGGAGAGGGCGAGGAGGAGTGCCCAGGCGCGGGTGACGGTGTTTGTCATCGGAGCAGGTAGATCACCGGGAAGACCAGGATCCAGACGAGATCGACCATGTGCCAGAAGGCGGCACCCGCCTCCACCTCGCGCGGTTGGGCGCGGACGGCGACGAGCGTAAGGACGATCACGCCTGCCGCGACATGGGCAGCGTGAAAGCCGGTGATCAGGTAGTAGAAGGTGAAGAAGGGATGGGTCTCAATGCCGATCCCCTGTGCGGCCTTGTCGGCAAATTCGACCCATTTGATCGCGAGGAAGACGAGGCCCAAGGCAGCGGCACCCGCAAGGCATGTACGGGCGCGCGGGATGCGGCCGACTTCGGTCGCCTGAGCGCCGAGGGCGGCGAGCCAGCCGGAGGTGACGAGGACGACGGTGTTGATGCCGGCGCCCGTGCGGTGGAGGTGGTCCTGTGCCGCTGCAAAGCCCGCCGGATCGGTCAGGCGGACGCCGAGGAATGCCGCGAGCCCCGCGCCGAAGACGAGAAGTTCCGAGACGATCAGCACCCAGATCATCAGGTCGCCGGGCAGGTCGTCGAAGGGGCTTGCGGTGTCGGACATCAGGCGCCCACGAGCTGGCGGTAGATCTGCGGCAGGGCGTGGGTCAGTTTTTCCGGATGCGGGATCACGGCATAACCGCCCTGACCGAAGAGGCGCGGGAACCAGGCCTTGCCGTCGCGGTCAACGGTGATGCCGAAGACCGCGTGGCCCTGACGCCGGGCTTCTTCGATCGCCTTGCGGCTGTCCTCGATCCCGTGGCGGCCTTCGTAATGATCAAGGTCATTGGGCTTGCCGTCGGTGATGACGAGGAGCAGCCTGCGCCGCCGCGCCTCGCGCGTGAGACCGGCCGAGGCATGGCGGATCGCAGCGCCGAGCCGGGTATAGAAGCCGGGTTTCAGCCCGGCAATGCGGGATTCGACCACTGGGCTCATCGGTTCGCCGAAGCGTTTGGCGGTCTGGACATAGACCCGGTCGCGCTTGAGCGAGGAAAACGCATGGATCGCGAAATCGTCGCCGCAGGCATCAAGGCCCCATGCCAAAGCCGCCAGCGCCTCGCGTTCGATATCGATCACAGCGCGCCCGTCATGGCCATGGCCGGGCACGGCGGCCTCGGTCGAGCGGGAAACGTCGAGAAGGATCGAGACCGCGAGGTCGCGCTTTTCGGTACGGTTCTGCAGCCAGACGCGGTCATCGCCCTCGCCCGTGGCCATCAGGTCGACCTGCGACCGGATGGCGCGGTCGGTGTCCAGCTCATCGCCGTCGCGGTGCCCGGCGGTCAGGATGCGGGCGGGGCGCAGGGCCTCGAACTGGCGTTTCACGGCGAGGATGCGCTTGGCGGCTTGCGGGTCGGTACGGAAGGCGGGTTCTTCGTCGCTGGCTTCCACGGGTGAGGTCAGGACACGCGCATGGGCGGGAAGGTAGGCACCGGCGCGGGCGTCCCATTCGGGATAGGTCGCCTCGCCCGACAAAGCCTCGCGGTCCACGTCTTCGGGCGCGAGGTCGAGATGCAGTTTCAGCCGGGTCGCCGGGGCCTTGGAGATCTGGCCGAGCCCGATCTCATCCATGTCGTCGGCGGCCTTCTTGGCGTCGTCGTTATCGTCTTCCTCGACCCGGCGGTTGAGGTTGATGAACTCGGCCCAGCTCAGGATCGCCTCGAACTTGTGCAGGATGAAACTGTCATTCCGTTCGATCTGATCGGATTTGCGGCGGCGGGCGCGGTGGGTGCGGCCCTCGCCCTTTTCCGGCGTGCCCTCGGTGTCGCGGCTCTCAACAGCGGTGGCGGCGGAAAAGGTCAGCGGGCGCAGGTCGGGCCAGAGCGGGACGGGCTGGAAAGGGCGGTAGCCGCGCGGCGCGCGGTAGGCCGAGAGGTCGCCGGACTCAACGGCCGTCACCATCCGCCGGGCCTTGGGCGCAAGCTGTGCGGGATCGCCGAGCAGGTGGCGCAGGACGGCTTCCATCGTGCGCTCGGCCTCGGGCAGATGCGGGACGCGGCGCAGCACCAGATGGGCGGCGGCGAGATCGGCGTGAAGGGACGTGAAACCCGGCGCATCGGCCAGCGTGGCGCGCGCCATCTCGCGCACGGCGATCAAAGCCGCGAGGTCGGCGCGCAGGGGGTCATCTTCTGGCCGCGGCGCACCGGCATGGGCGGCGGCGGCGGTCAGCCAGACATAGAGTGCGGCATTCGCCTCGCGCCCCGGAAAGAGCGCGAGCGATTCCGGCAGGCGCAAAGCCTCGCCGTCAAAGCTGGCGCGGGCGGTTTCCTCGGTTTCCGTCCCAAGGCGGCGGCGGAAGGACAGGCGGTGGCGCGACTGTTCGGGCGCGACCGGTTTGATTTCAACCGCAGGACTACCGCCAAGCCCGCGAAAAAGAACTGCCAGCCGTCCGCCGACCTCGGAAAGGCCGACACGGGCTCCGTCGTGGACGCTAGGCGCGTCCTGACGGCTGGCATAGGCGTGCCACAGTTTCCCGACGGTTTCTTCGGGTTCCCATGGCTCGAATTCGATCCCGGACATCGGCCGGCCTCACCCGAAAACGGCCGTGACAAGATCGAGGAGCCCGCGTTTGGTGTCTTCGTCGTCGGTCAGCGGTTCGATCATCGCGGTGCGGATGGCGCGGTCGGGCGCCATGCCTTGGGCGATGAGGGTGGCCGCGTACATGACGAGGCGGGTGGAGGTGCCTTCCTCAAGGTCCTGCCCCTTCAGCGCGCGGTACTTGTTGGCGAGCCGGACGAGGGGTTTTACGCGATCCTCGGAAAGCCCGCTTTCACGGGCGACAACGGGAATCTCGTGTTCGGGTTTAGGGAAGTGGAAGTCGAGGCTGACGAAACGCTGGCGGGTGGAGGGTTTCAGCGTCTTCAGGATGTTCTGGTAGCCGGGATTGTAGGAGGCGACCAGCATGAAGCCGGGGGCGGCCTCCAGTTCTTCGCCCGTGCGATCGATCGGCAGGATGCGTCGGTCGTCGGTCAGGGGGTGGAGAACCACGGTCACGTCCTTGCGCGCCTCCACCACCTCATCAAGGTAACAGATCGCACCCTCGCGCACCGCGCGGGTGAGCGGGCCATCGACCCAGACGGTTTCGCCGCCTTTCAGCAGGTAGCGTCCGATCAGGTCGGCGGCCGAGAGGTCGTCATGGCAGGCGACCGTGTAGAGCGGGCGGCCGAGGCGGGCGGCCATGTGGGCGACGAAGCGTGTCTTGCCACAGCCCGTGGGCCCTTTCAGCAAAAGCGGCAGGGTGTTCTTGTATGCGGCAGCGAAAATCTCGCATTCGTCGCCTTGGGCGAGGTAGAAGGGGGCGTCTGCCGCCCCCTTCAGGTCATAGGTTCCGTCCATCACCTTCACTCCGCTGCGTGTCCGACGGGGCCGGGTTCGATGATCTCCTTGCGCGGGACGAAGACCGCGTAGATGAAGAGCACCGCACCGAGCACGACGGCGATACCGGAACCGAAGCGCATGGCGTAGAAGACCCAGAGCTGGTCCTGCACGTCCATGAACGCCTCACCATTCACCCGCTGGAGGTGGGTCTGCACGGTGCCCGCGAAGGTCAGCGTGAAGGTCATGAACACGACACCCGCCGACATCAACCAGAACGACGCCATGTTGAGCACCTGATTGTAGGGATCGCGCCCTTTCAGGATCGGCATCGCATAGCTGATGATCGCGAGGTTGAGGCAGACATAGGCGCCATAGAAGGCGAGGTGGCCGTGGGCCGCGGTGATCTGCGTGCCGTGGCTGTAGTAGTTCACCCCGTGGAGCGTATGCAGGAAGCCCCAGACCCCGGCGCCGAAGAAGGCCAGCGTGGCGCAGCCGAGCGACCACAGCAGGGCGGCCTTGTTCGGGTGATCGCGGCGGCCCTTCCAGACCATGATGAAGGCAAAGGCCATCATCGCGAAGAAGGGGACGACCTCGAGCGACGAGAAGATCGAGCCGATCCACTGCCAGTAACCGGGCGTGCCGATCCAGTAGTAGTGGTGGCCGGTCCCGAGGATGCCCGAGAAAAGGGCGGCGGCGACGATGACGTAGAGCCATTTCTCCACCACTTCGCGATCAACGCCCGTCAGCTTCAGCATCAGGAAGGCGAGGATCGAGGCCATCACCAGTTCCCAGGTCCCTTCGACCCAGAGATGGACGATGTACCACCAGTACATCTTGTCGAGCGCTAGGTTCGACGGGTTGTAGAACGAGAAGAGGAACAGAAGTGCCAGACCCCAGAGACCCAGAAGCAGGATATTGGTGATCGCGGTCTTGCGCCCCTTCAGCACCGTCATCGAGACGTTGTAGAGGAAAATCAGCGCCGCAACGACGATCCCGGCCTTGACCCATTTCGGCTGTTCGATGAACTCGCGTCCCTCCTTGCCCAAGAGCCAGTTGCCCTCAAAAAGGTTGAACGTATAGGTCAGGACCACACCGGCCGTGCCGAGGACGAAGATGGCCAGTTGCAGATAGGCCAGCGTCGGCGAATGGATCTCGCGTTCGCTTTCCTCGGGCAGAAGGTAATAGGCGGCACCGAAAAAGCCCAGAAGCAGCCAGACGATCAGGCTGTTCGTGTGCAGCATCCGCGCGATGTTGAAGGGCAGAAGCCCGGATAGGAAATTGCCGTCGACATAGATCCAGCCGAGCACCAGCCCCAGCGTGACCTGAACGGCAAAGAGCGCCATCGCGACGGCGAAGTAGGCAAAGGCGATTTTCTGCGTTTGGTATTTCATGGCTCTCACTCCTCAGCCCGCATCATTCGGGGGCCAGTCCTGGGCGCGGATCTTGTTCGTCCACAGGAGGAAATCGGCAAGCTCGCGGTATTCCTGATCGCTCAGGCCGAAATTGGGCATCTGGCGGCGGCCCTCGATGCCGGTCGGCATCGCGTCCATCCAGCCCTTGAGTACCTCGTAAGCCGCCTCGGGGTCGTCCTGGACGCCCCAGCGGGTCATCACATTGGCCAGTTCCGGGGCGAAATAGGCGCCTTCGCCAAGGATCGTGTGACAGTTGATGCAGGCATGCTTTTCCCAGATATGCTTGCCCGCCGCGACGCTGTCGGTCAGCCCGGCCGCGTCGGTCGATGTCGTGCGGATGTAACGGTGGCTATGCGCCGTCAGTCCGACGAAGATGATGATGAAGAACAGTGAGCCGCCATAAAAGATATTGCGGGCCATGCTCTTGGTCATGACTTCGCGCATTGCGCTTTCTCCTTCGCGGAGCGGTTGATGGTGGCCGCACTTTCGCCGGGTCGGGCGGCGCGGTCCTTAACGAAAGTCAAACGGGAGGGATGTTTGGGAGTGGTCCCTGTTGTCGATCCGCCATCTGGCCGGTGCGGTCGTTCCGTCAGTGCACCATACCTGGGAACATGGGGCGCGGAACGCGCGCTGCCCGGCGCTTAAAGACCGTAAAAGGCATAGCGCCAGAATAGCTGCTGACCGCATGCCGCAAATGGTGCAAAGCTGGCCGCATGAATGGAATTCGTCTGGATCAGTTGAACGCCTTCTTGCATGTCGTCCGGCTTGGCGGGGTTGGCAAGGCGGCCGACGCGCTCGGGTTGACGCAGCCTGCGGTAACGGCCCGGATCAGAAACCTCGAACTGACCGTCGGAACGGCCCTGTTCACCCGGGGGGGCGGGGGAATGCGCCTGACCGAGAAGGGCGAGGTGCTCGTGAAACATGCCGAGAAGTTCGAAAGCCTTCACGATCTGATGATGCGTGACCTCGTGGCCCCGGACGCCATGGAGGGACGTCTGCGCATCGGCGTATCCGAGACCATTGCCCAGTGCTGGCTGCCGGAACTGATCGCGCGGCTGCACGACCGCTATCCGAGGCTTGAGATCGAGTTCAATGTGGATATCTCGATCAACCTCAGGGCGGCCCTTCTGGACCGCGCGCTCGATCTGGCGGTTCTGCTTGGGCCGGTATCGGAGTATTCGGCCGAGAATGTAGGGCTTCCGGGCTTTGATCTGGCCTGGTACGTATCGGCGAATGCCCCGGAATGCGCGCTGCCCGCCGACTATCTGAAGCGTCCGGTGCTGACCTATGCCCGCCAAACCCGGCCCTTCCGGGAATTGCGCGAGCTTCTTCTGGAACGGGTCGGGCCGGATGTCGCGATGTTTCCCTCTTCATCGCTTTCGACCTGCTTTCGGCTGGTGGAGGCCGATCTGGGCATCGCTGCCCTGCCACGCGCGCTGGGATGCGACTATGTCGCCCGGGGCACGATCCGGGAATTCGATCCCGGCTGGATACCCGGGCCCTTGAATTTTACCGCCACCTATCTGGCAGAGCCGCGCCGGACCCTGTCCGAAACCGCAGCAAAGCTGGCGCGTGAGGTCGCCACGGAATTTATCTTAAATAAATTATCTTTATGACTAACTGAATAAATTTTGAATTGGAATTTATGAACCGGTGATGGCAGCCTGCCGCAGGGGAGGACAAGCCATGGTTCAGGACTATCGCGAACTGCGCAGTGAAGGCGTTGACGTGGTGCGGGTAGCGATCCGCGCCAACAGATACCGCTCGCATACTGCGGGGCTTGGCGCGGGCGTCCTTCAGACCAATCTCGTGATCCTGCCAGAGAGTTTTGCGCTCGACTTCATGCGCTTTTGTCAGCGCAATCCCAAGCCCTGCCCGCTGGTCGGCGTCTCTGACACCGGCGATCCGGCGCTGTTCACACTTGGCCGTGACATCGACATTCGGACCGATGTGCCCGGCTACAACATCTACCGCGACGGCAGGCTGTCCGAGACCAGACCCGATATCCGGGATTACTGGACGCGTGACATGGTGGCCTTCGCGCTTGGCTGTTCCTTCACTTTTGAACGCGCGTTGCAGGAGGCCGGGATACCGGTCTGGCATATCGACAATGACACCACCGTGCCGATGTTCCGTTCGAATATCGATACCGTTCCCGCCGGACCGTTCCGGGGCAAGATGGTCGTATCCATGCGCAGCATTGACGCCGATGCTGTCGAGGCTGCCATCGAAATATCGCGCCGCTTTCCGCTGGCCCATGGCGCGCCGGTCTACTGGGGCGATCCGGCAAGGATCGGGATCGCCGACATCGGCAGGCCGGACTGGGGCGACCCCGCGCCGGTAGGGGCTGGACAGGTGCCCGTCTTCTGGGCCTGCGGCGTGACGCCCCAGGTCGCGCTTGAAGCGGCCGGGGTGCCGCTCTGCATCACTCATTCGCCCGGGCATATGCTGATCACCGATGTCCCGGAGGATGCGGAAAGCCCGATCATCAGACCTTCAGACACGTAAACAATATACCCAACAAGGAGAAAGACGATGAAACGCACCCTGTCGATGCTTGTGGCATCCACTGTTCTTGCCACGCCCCTTCTGGCCGAGGATCTGTCGGTCGTCGGCAGCTGGTCCAGCCTGCCGCTGCACAATGACTTCGAAGCACCGTTCTGGAACGAAACTCTGCCTGCGGCCTCAGGCGGCAAAATTACTGTGGCGCTGACCACGCATAATCAGATGAATCTCGGCGTCGGCGATGTGTTCCGGCTGCTTGGCGACGGTGTCTATGACGTCGCTATGACAGTCGCGGACTACGCAGTGGCCGACGCGCCCGAGCTGGAAGGCCTTGACGTCCCGCTTCTGGCGCTGACCGCAGATGAGGCGCGGGCGATGGTCGATGCCGCCCGGCCGATGGTCGAGGATATCTACAATACCCGCTTCAACAGTCATGTTCTGGCCATCGCGCCCTACCCGCCGCAGGTCGTCTTCTGCAATGGCGAGATCGCCGGGCTGGACGATCTGGCGGGCAAGAAGGTGCGCGGTTCGGGCCGGATGACAACGCTATTTCTGGAAGCGCTTGGCGCCGAAGGTGTCAATGTCGCCTTTTCCGAAGTGCCCGGAGCCTTGCAGAAGGGTGTCGTCGATTGCGCCATCACCGGTGCAGGGTCGGGCTATTCCGCCGGCTGGTGGGAGGTTTCAACCCATCTCCTGCCGATCCCGCTTGGTGGCTGGGACAGCGTCGTGACCGCGATCAACAGCGACAAATGGGCGAGCCTTGACGCCGAGACCCAGGCCCTGATCACCGATCAGATCGCGACCGAATTCGAAACGCCCGCCTGGGCTACCGCGCAGGGCGCGCTGGACAACGATGTCGCCTGCCTGACCGGCAATGGGGCTTGCGCCTCGGGCGATGCGCGGTCGATGACACTGGTCGAAGTCTCCGAGGCCGATTTCGCCAAGGCCCGCGAGGTGCTGGTGGGCAAAGTGCTGCCTGACTGGGCCGAACGGGCCGGTGGCGACTGGGCCGCGCGGTGGAACGCGTCGGTCGGTCAGGTTGTCGGCGTGACGATCGGCGGCTGATTTCGGGTCCGGGGAAAGCGAGAGGATGCAGACGATGTTGTCCGGTCTGAGGCAGATAAACCGCGGGGTGGCGATCCTTGTCGGGGTCCTTCTTCTGGCCTGCGTGGCCTTCGTGCTGGCCGACATCGTGCTGCGTCAGCTCGGCGCTTCGCTGGGCGGCACCGATGAGATCAGCGGCTATGTGATGGCCATCGCGACCTCCTGGGGTATGGCCTTCACGCTGATCGAGCTTGGTCATGTCCGCATCGATCTGTTGCGCAGCCGCGTCGCAAGCCGCGGCCGCGCCCTCTTTGACCTGATGGCGATGCTCGCCCTGTCCGGAACGGTGACATTGATCGCCGTGAAGGGCTGGCCGGTTCTGGCGCGGTCCCTGGCCAACGGATCGCGCGCGAACACCCCGCTTGAGACGCCGCTGGCGCTGGTTCAGACGCCGTGGCTGCTGGGCTGGGCGTGGTTTGCGGTGGTCTCGTGGCTGACCTTTGTGGTGGCAGTGACGATGGTCATGCGCCGTGATTTCGCAGCATCCGAGGCCACGATCGGCACCTTCGGCGAGTTGGAAGCGCTGAAATGATCTACTATCTGACCATCGGCCTTCTGGGTCTTCTCTGCCTGTCGATCCCAGTCGGCATCGTGCTTTTCCTCCTTGGCTTCGGCATCGATCTGTTCTTCAGCCCATTTCCGCTGACCAAGGGGCTTGGCAACCTTGTCTGGTCGACATCGAACAACTCTACCCTGATCGCGATTCCCTTCTTCGTAATGCTGGGCGAGATCCTTGTGCGGTCGGGCATCGCCACCCGGACCTATGAGGCGTTGGACCGCTGGGTCAGCTGGTTGCCGGGCGGGCTTGTTCATGCCAATATCGCGACGGCAACGATGTTCTCGGCAACCTCGGGATCATCGGTCGCAACCGCTGCGACCCTGGCCAC
>NZ_JBARVQ010000542.1:0-2266 GCF_049646345.1 Albidovulum sp.
TGTCATAGGCGGCCAGACGCCCCAGTTCCCAGGTCACCCGAACGTTTTCCGAAAAATACGCATCGGCCAGTGTCGCCGTGTAATCCTCGGCCTGCCCGTCCATCGCAAGCGAGGTGCGGATCATGTCCAGTTTGATTTCCGCCGCCATCCCGTCGAACAACCGGAAGACTGTGTCATAGGGCTCAAGCGCGCGGATCGGCACATCGGCCTGTTCCGCGCGGGCGATGATGCGCCCATCAAGGCCTTTCACCCCCTTCGCCATGTCAGCCATCGCGCAGGCCGGAATGCCCAGCATCATCGAAACATACCAGGGCTGCATCTTGGAGGCGAGGAAGGCGGGAATGCCCCGCGTGTTCATTGCGGCGGACAAGGCCTGCCATTCATCTTCCGACAACTGCTCGGGCAGAGTCGGGCCGGAGGTTAGGAACAGAAGGCTCGGGTCGCGCGACATTTCGGCCTTCAGCCGGGTTTCTTCATCCGGCCCCGCCTCCACCAGCAGTGTCGTTGCGCTGTCGATCGCAGGCGCCAGCCGCTCTAAAACCGCGTCGTGGCGGGGGTCATCCAGATGGTAGGTTCCGACGATGTGGATGACCTCGTCACCGCGATATGCCGTCCATGCGTTTCCATATGCAAAGGGCAGTTCGGCAATCGATGCATCCATCGCCGCGCGCTCTGCCTCTGGCAGGCTGTCCAGTATATTTGCGCCGGTGCATTTCGCGGTCGCAGTGGCAGCGGGGAAGGCCAGGAGGAGTGAGAAAAGGGCAATTCTGATCATGTGTTTCTTCGGGGTCTAATTGAAAACAAAGGTCGCGCCATCCTTGCATGCCCGGTGTGGCAAAGCCATGCCGACGGAACGGCATTTTTACGCAAGGCGGGAGTTGACTCGGGGCCTGGCCAGTCCTAACTAACCTCCGTTAGCACTCACCAAACCCGAGTGCTAATTCTGTTCAAACCTGGAACCCATAGGGAGAGTTACCAGATGGCATTCAAACCGCTTCATGACCGCGTGCTGGTCAAGCGCGTGGAGAGCGACGAAAAGACCAAGGGCGGTCTGATCATCCCCGACAGCGCGAAAGAAAAGCCGGCCGAGGGCGAAGTTGTGTCCGTTGGCGAAGGCGCGCGCAAGGATTCGGGCGAGCTGATCGCACCGTCGGTCAAAGCCGGCGACCGCATCCTTTTCGGCAAGTGGTCGGGCACGGAAGTGACCGTCGACGGTGCCGAAATGCTGATCATGAAAGAAAGCGACATTCTCGGCGTCATCGCCTGAGACCGTCCCTGACTTCGAAATTCATTCAGACAACCAGGAGCAAGCAAAATGGCTGCTAAGGACGTCAAGTTCAACACCGATGCCCGCGACCGCATGTTGCGCGGCGTCAATATCCTTGCCGATGCGGTGAAGGTGACCCTCGGCCCCAAGGGCCGCAATGTCGTGATCGACAAATCCTTCGGCGCGCCGCGCATCACCAAGGACGGCGTGACTGTCGCCAAGGAAATCGAGCTTTCCGACAAGTTCGAGAACATGGGCGCACAGATGGTGAAGGAAGTCGCTTCCCGCACCAATGACGAAGCCGGTGACGGCACCACCACCGCGACGGTTCTGGCCCAGGCCATCGTCCGCGAAGGCATGAAATCGGTTGCCGCCGGCATGAACCCGATGGACCTCAAGCGCGGCATCGACCTTGCAACCGCCAAGGTTGTTGAGGCGATCAAGGCAGCGGCCCGTCCGGTTTCGGACAGCGCTGAAGTCGCACAGGTCGGCACCATCTCGGCCAACGGCGAAGCCGAAATCGGCCGTCAGATCGCTGACGCGATGCAGAAGGTCGGCAACGAGGGTGTCATCACCGTCGAAGAAAACAAGGGTCTTGAGACCGAAACCGAAGTCGTCGAAGGCATGCAGTTCGACCGCGGTTACCTGTCGCCCTACTTCGTCACCAACCCCGACAAAATGATTGCAGATCTCGAAGACTGCATGATCCTGCTGCACGAAAAGAAACTTTCGTCGCTCCAGCCGATGGTTCCGCTGCTTGAGCAGGTGATCCAGTCGCAAAAGCCGCTGCTGATCATCGCGGAAGACGTCGAAGGCGAGGCTCTGGCCACGCTCGTCGTCAACAAGCTGCGCGGCGGCCTGAAGATCGCTGCCGTCAAGGCACCGGGTTTTGGCGATCGCCGCAAGGCCATGCTGCAGGACATCGCGATCCTGACCGGTGGTCAGGTCATCTCGGAAGACCTCGGCATGAAGCTTGAGAATGTCGGCATGGACATGCTC
>NZ_JBARVQ010000543.1:0-14608 GCF_049646345.1 Albidovulum sp.
TTTGAAACCCCGGCTCGATCAGGCTTTCGGGTTCGATCACCAGGACGATCAGAGCGGCGATTGCAACCGAGCGGAGCGATATAGCCCGCCTGTCGGCCATGACCGCGACCAGCATGACGGCAACCATGATGAAGGCGCGACGTGTGGCAACACTCGGCCCGGCCAGCATCAGGTAGAAGGCGGCGGCCAAGAGCGCCACGATGGCTGCAAGCTTCTTGGTGTTGATGCGCAGCGCCACGGGGGGCACCAGAGCCAGCCCGTAGCGGCAGGCGGCAAAGACAAATCCGGTCAGAAGCCCCATATGCAGACCCGAAATCGCGATCAGATGCGAAAGGTTGGAACTGCGCAGTGCATCCGTCGTCGCCCGTTCCACCCCCGACCGGTCTCCGGTCATCAGCGCTGCCGCGAATGCCCCCGCCTGCCCCTCCATCCGCGCCTGCATCGCGCCCGAAATCACCATGCGCAGCCGGAAGGCCAGAAGCGACAGCCCGCCTTTCGGTGGCTCCAGCGCCAGCACGGGCGATCGGGTATAGCCCACGGCACCCAGCCCGGAAAACCATGCAAGCCGCTGGAAATCGAAGCCGCCGGGCTCTACCGGCCCTTCGGGGGGCGAGAGATGCGCCGAGAGGATCACCGTCAGCCCGGGCACCGGCGTGACAAACCCCTGATCGCCGTGCAGGGCCACCCGCACCCGCGCGGGTGTGCGATCGGGCGGCACATCCTCCAGCACCACCCGGTCGAGCGTCAGCCGCATCTGGTCGGAAAATGACCGGTCGATATTGACGATGCGCCCCTCGACCGGCCCGTAAAAGCGAAAGGGCAGGACCGGGGCTGCGACCGAATGGGCGCGGTAGCTGGCCAGAACCAGCCCGGCCGCAATCAGCGCCAGACCCGTCGCCGGGATCCGCATCCGCTCTGGCCCGCGCCAGCCGATGACGGCGAAACCAAGGGCAACCAGCACGGCGAACCAGAGCGTCCCCTGCCCCGGCTCCACCTTCAGTCCGAAATAGCCGCCGATACCCAGTGACAGGAAAACCGGCGCCCAGATCATCAGCCGCCCGCGCGCCGCACCAAGCGCATCCAGCATCGCGAAGACCGCCCGCACCTTGTTTCCCCGTCCGGCTTTGCCTAATGAGTGCCGTCAGCCTGAACTTTCATGGTTTCCGAAAGGTTAACGCGCCCATGCCCAAGAACGCCACGCCCGTCGTCACCCGCTTCGCCCCCTCGCCCACCGGGTATCTCCATATCGGTGGCGCGCGCACTGCATTGTTCAACTGGCTCTACGCCCGTGGATGCGGCGGCAAGTTCCTGCTGCGTATCGAGGATACCGACCGCGAACGCTCGACCCCCGAGGCGACGGCGGCGATCCTGAAGGGGTTGACCTGGCTTGGACTTGACTGGGACGGCGATGTCGTCAGCCAGTTCGAGGGTCGCGACCGCCATGCCGAAGTGGCCCGCGAGATGATGGCGCGGGGCCATGCCTACAAGTGCTTTTCCACTCAAGGCGAGATCGAGGCCTTCCGCGAGGCCGCCCGGGCCGAAGGGCGTTCGACCCTGTTCCAGAGCCCGTGGCGCGACGCCGATCCGGCCAGCTATCCCGAAACGCCTTTCGTGATCCGCCTGAAAGCCCCCCGCGACGGCGAGACGGTGATCGAGGATGCGGTACAGGGCAATGTCACCATCCGCAACGATCAGCTTGATGATATGGTTTGTTTACGTTCCGATGGTACGCCCACCTACATGCTGGCGGTTGTCGTGGATGATCACGATATGGGCGTCACGCATGTAATCCGGGGGGACGACCACCTGAACAATGCGGCGCGCCAGATCCAGGTCTACCGGGCGATGGGCTGGGACGTGCCGGTCTTTGCCCATATCCCGCTGATCCACGGGCCGGATGGCAAGAAGCTGTCCAAGCGCCACGGGGCCGTGGGGCTGGAGGAATATCAGGCGATGGGCTACCCCGCCTCGGGCATGCGCAACTATCTGGCGCGGCTTGGCTGGGCGCATGGCGATGCCGAGTTTTTCAGCGATGCCGAGGCCCGCGAATGGTTTGATCTGACGGGAATCGGGCGCGCGCCTGCGCGGCTTGATTTCAAGAAACTGGAAAACATCTGCGGCCAGCATATCGCCGCCACACCGGACGCCGCACTTCTGCCTGAAATTGAGGCATATCTTGAGGCTGCAGGTGAGGCACCTCTTTCGCAGGTGCAGAAAGATGGTTTGTCACGCGCTCTTTACTGCGTGAAAGATCGGGCCAAAACTTTCCCTGAACTCATTGAAAAGGCATACTTTGTCCTGTCATCCCGGCCCTTTGAACCGGATGAGAAGGCGGCAAAATCCCTCGATACGGTATCCCGTGGTATACTGATCGAATTGACGCCGCACCTGCAAAATGCTAGCTGGGAGCGGGACATGCTGGAAGCCGCCGTGGGCACAATCGCCGAAGCTCACGGGATCGGACTGGGCAAGATCGCGGGACCGCTCAGGGCCGCGCTTGCCGGACGGACGGTCAGCCCCAGCGTCTTCGATATGATGCTCATCATCGGGCGGGATGAAACCATCGCCCGATTGAAGGATGCGACAGCCTGACGGCGCATTCGGCGCCCGGACTGTGAGCCGACACCCAGACGCGAGGACCACCCGCCCGCGCCTGAACAAAAGGGAGCCGTGATGGACAAGATGATCAAGAACGCGACGCTGAATTTCAACGGGAAGACCATCGACCTGCCCATCCTGCAACCGACCGTGGGCCCCGAGGTCATCGACATCCGCAAGCTCTATGGTCAGGGCGACGTCTTCACCTATGACCCCGGCTTCACCTCGACCGCCGCCTGCGACAGCGCCATCACCTATATCGACGGCGACAAGGGCGAACTGCTGTATCGCGGCTACCCGATCGAGCAACTGGCGGAAAAATCGAACTTTCTGGAGGTCTGCTATCTCCTGCTCTACGGCGAATTGCCGGATGCGGGCCAGATGAGTGATTTTGAGGCCCGTGTGACCAATCACACGATGGTGCATGAGCAGATGCACTATTTCTTCCGCGGCTTCCGGCGTGACAGCCACCCGATGGCGACCATGGTCGGCGTCGTTGGTGCAATGTCGGCCTTTTATCACGACAGTACCGATGTAAACGATCCCTGGCAGCGTGAGGTGGCAGCGATCCGCATGATTGCCAAGCTGCCGACGATTGCCGCGATGGCGTTCAAGTACTCGCTGGGCCAGCCCTTCGTCTATCCGAAGAACTCGCTCAACTATCCGTCGAACTTCCTGCATATGTGCTTTGCGGTGCCGTGCGAGGATTATGTGGTCAACCCGATCCTTGCCAAGGCGATGGACCGGATCATGATGCTGCATGCCGATCACGAACAGAATGCCTCGACCTCGACCGTGCGTCTGGCGGGTTCGTCGGGCGCCAACCCCTTTGCCTGTATCGCCGCCGGCATCGCCTGTCTTTGGGGGCCCGCCCATGGCGGTGCCAACCAGGCCTGCCTTGAAATGCTGCGCGAAATCGGCACCGTCGACAACATCCCCGAGGCGATCCGCCGGGCCAAGGACAAGTCCGACCCGTTCCGCCTGATGGGCTTTGGTCACCGGGTCTACAAGAACTTCGACCCGCGCGCCAAGGTGATGAAGGAAAGTGCCGATGAGGTGTTGGACCTTCTCGGCATCCACGACAACGAAACGCTGAAGGTCGCCAAGGAACTGGAACGGATCGCGCTGGAAGATGAGTATTTCGTCGAGAAGAAGCTCTATCCCAACGTGGACTTCTATTCCGGCATCATCCTTGAGGCGATGGGCTTCCCGACATCGATGTTCACGCCGATCTTTGCGGTCAGCCGCACCGTTGGCTGGATCTCGCAGTGGAAAGAGATGATCGCCGATCCGACCCAGAAGATCGGCCGCCCGCGTCAGCTTTATATCGGCCAGACGCGGCGCGACTACGCCGATCTGTCCAAGCGCTGATCACCGGACGGGACGACAAAGCGGCCGCCCTATCCGGGCGGCCGTTCTCGTTTCACATGAGTGATGATCACACCTGCCCCGGCAGCCAGAGAACGATTGCCGGGAACGCGATCAGGAAGGCAATGGTCACCGCATCGGCGATGAAGAACGGTGTGACCCCCTTGAAGACATCCTGAACCGTCAGATCGTCCCGGACCCCGGCCACGACAAAGCAGTTCAGCCCGATCGGCGGCGTGATCAGGCAGAATTCGGCCATCTTCACCACGAGGATCCCGAACCAGATCGCGCACATCGGGCCGGACATGCCAAACGCGCTGTCGGCGGCCGAGACAGCCTCCCCCCCGTTCAGCGCCATTACGGCCGGATAGACCACCGGCAGGGTCAGCAAGAGCATACCGATGGCATCCATGAACATGCCCAGAACGGCATAGGCCAGAAGGATGCAGATCAGGATCAGCATCGGCGACAGGGTCAGTGAGGTGATCCAATCGGCAAAGGCCGCGGGCAATTCGGCAAAGCCAAGGAACCGCACATAGATCAGCACGCCCCAGATGATCGTGAAGATCATGACGCTCAGCTTGGCGGTTTCCAGCAGGGCATCCTTCAGCTCGGCCCAGCGCATGCCGCGATAGAGCGCGATCAGGAAGACCACGAAAGCGCCGATGGCACCGCCCTCGGTCGGCGTGCCCCAGGCATCGCCACCGAAGGGGTTGTAGACGAAGAAGATGATCGTCACGACGACAAAGACGATGGGCAGGGCCGGTGGCAGTGCGACGAACCGCTCTTTCCAGGTAAAGCCGGTGACGGGTGGGCCGAAATCTTTGATGGTCACGGCCAGACCGATAATCAGCAAACCGTAGATGACTGCGGAAAACGCCCCCGGGATAAAGCCCGCCAGAAGCAGTTTGCCCACATCCTGTTCTACGATGATCGCATAGATCACGAGAATGGCCGAAGGCGGGATGAGCGAGGCAAGCGTGCCCCCTGCGGCCACGACACCGGCGGCGAATTGTTTGTTGTAGCCAATCTTCAGCATTTCGGGGATCGCGATCCGTGCAAAGACGGCCGAAGTGGCGACCGAGGCCCCCGACACTGCCGCAAAGCCCGCGGTCGCGAATATGGTCGAGACCGCCAGCCCGCCCGGCACCCAGGCAAGCCAGCGTTTGGCCGCCTCGAACAGCGCCCGCGTCAGGCCAGCGTGATAGGCGAGGTATCCGATCAGGATGAATGTCGGGATCAGGCTGAGCGCCTGACTCGACACCTTGGAATGGGGGACCTGCCCGGCGGTCTTGACGGCAACGGTCAGCGCCTTGCCAAAACGCGCAGGGTCATAATCGTATTTCGCCCAGAAGATCCAGATCAGCCCCACCATCCCCGCCATCGCCGCCGCAAAGGCAACGCGCATGCCAAGGATCACCAGAACCAGAAGACCGCCCGAGACGATCAGCCCAATTTCTATCGGTTCCATATTATTCGCCCCTAGCTATCGTGGCCTGAGACATGCTCGGCCTCCATCGAGGCCTGCATGGCCGCGTCGGCGACCATCGGCACCGCGACCGGTGGACCATCCGCATTCAGAAACGCGCGGCCAAAGGCCCAGAGCTGCACAAACAGGCGCAGACAGAGAACGGCAAAGGCGACCGGCGCCAGCAGCTTCGCGGGCCAGAGCGGCAGCGAGATATCCATGGAGCTGTCGCGGCTCCAGAGCGGGGCGGCGAAATCGAAGCTGCGCCCGAAATGCGCCCAACTGCCCCAGACCAGAAGCAGCATCAGGACAAGAACGATCAGAGTCGTGAAAAACTCGACCAGATAAAGCGCACGCCCCTTGAGCGCCCCCACCAGCATGTCCATGCGGATATGGCCGCCATCGCGTTGCGCAAAGGAAATGCCCATGAAGGCGATCAACGGCATCGCCTGTTCGATCCAGTCGACATAACCCGGAAGCGGTTGATTGAAGGCATTTCGACCGCTGACGGACATGACGGCCAGGATCATCAGCGACAACACCGCCAATCCGCTGATCAAGGCCAGCCTCCCTTCCAGTCGATACAGGCTCTGATCGATCCGGCTGAGGCGGCTGCCATCGGTCAGGACACGGGATGAACCGGCCATCTGCTCTCTCCGTCCTTGGGATGTGCAAGGCCCCGCACCCTGCGGTGCGGGGCCTATGGTTCAGCTGCCGTCGGCGATCATGCCGGTGACAAGATCATAAAGTTCTTGTGCCGGCAGGCCGCGCGCGGTGTTGTCCGTGATCCAGGCATCCGCAGCCGGTGCGGCGGCGGCGTCGCGGAAAGCGGCGATTTCGGCGTCGGCGAATGTCACCTGCTGGATGCCACGTTCCTCAAGCGCCGGGCCCCAGGCGGCCATGGTCTCGGTCGCGTAGTAGTCCACATAATGCGCCAGGGATTCATCCACCGAGCCAAGCAGCGCCTCGCGATGCGCATCAGAAAGCTCGGCAAGCGCGTCCGAGTTCACCACGACCGGGCAATTGACGGTGCCGGGATTGAGGTTGGTGGTCCACCATTTGCCGTTCTCGATCGTGCCAAAGGACATATGGGCATGGGGGGCAAAGCTGACCGCGTTGACGATGCCGCTATCCATGGCCTGACGCACCTCGGTTGCCGACATTGAGGTCGGCACGGCACCGATGGCTTCCATCGCTTCGCCGATACCGCCGGTGGCGCGCACCGACAGGCCTTTGAAATCCGCCAGCGTCTGGGGCGCATCGCCCACGCCGACGAAATTGTATTGCGGAAGTGGCGACGGCATCAGCAAGGTCGCGTTCCAGCGCGCAAGATCGGCCTGGGTGGCGGGATGCTGATAGACCGCCATCGACAGCGCGATTTCCTGTTCCAGAGTTTCCACGCCAAGGAACGGCAGTTCCAGCACGGTGATCGAAGGGTTCTTGTCGCGGTGATAGCCCGCACAGAACTGCGCCATCTCAAACGCGCCGATGGAAATGCCATCAAGGTTTTCGGTGTTCTTCGACAGCCCACCATAGCTGATGTTCAGGTTGAATTCGCCATTGGTCTTGGCGGAAACCAGTTCGGCCAGTTTTTCCACATGTTCGGTAAAGGCCCGGCGTTTCCCCCAGACGGATACATTCCATTCGGTGGCAAGCGCCTCGGCGGCAAAGGTAAGGGAAAGGGCCGCGACGGCCGCCCCATTAAGGATCTTTCGCATGATGCTCCTCCCGAGATGTGCGAAGATGAATGCCGTGAGTATCGGTACGCGGTGCGCGCCTGCCTATGAAGGAAACTGCGCGGGCAATCGCGTCAGCCCTGCGGATTTCCGCAGGGCGCATGGGGTCAGAGCAGCGCGTCCTTGTCGAGCCCGAGCTTGACGATTTTTTCGTTCAGGGTGCGCCGGCCGATCCCCAGTGCCTCGGCGGCAGCATCCATGCGGCCTTCATGTGCCTGAATCGCCTTGCCGATCAGTTCGCGTTCGAATGCGGCGACCGCTTCGCGCAGGGTGCCGGGGATGTCATCAAGATGCTGATCGGCCTGAATGGCCTGCGCCATCGACCCGGCCCCGCGCCGCGCAGCCAGAACCCGGCGTTCGCAGACATTGCGCAATTCGCGCACATTGCCGGGCCAGTCATGCGCCAGAAGGGCCGCCAGATCATCCTGATCAATCTCGGGCACCGCCAGTTCGTAAATCTCCGCGTAATGCTCAAGAAAATGTCTGCTCAGCAGTGCGATATCGTCCCGCCGTTGCCGCAGCGAGGGAAGCGCCAGAACAACCGTGTTGATCCGGAACAAGAGATCGGGCCGCAGGCGGCCATCCCTGACCGCCTGCGGCACATCCTCACTGGTGGCGGAAACCACCCGGAAGTCAGCAGTGACCGTGCCCGACGCCCCAACGGGCATGAACTGCTTGTCTTCCAGAACCCGCAACAGCTTGGCCTGAACCGCAGGCGGGCATGAACATATCTCATCCAGAAACAGCGTCCCGGATGAGGCCCGGGCCAATCTGCCATCGCTTTGGCCCGCAACGCCGAACATCTCGGCCTCGAACGTATCGGGCGACAGGGCGGCGCAATTGAGCGCCACGAACATCGCCTGCCCATCGCCCCCCAGATCATGGAGCGCATGGGCGACAAGTTCCTTGCCCGTCCCCGTCTCACCGGTGATCAGCACGGGCGCGCGGGTGCTGGCCACATCCAGAACATCCTGCCGCAATGCCGTCACCTCGGCGGTCTGCCCAAGCAGGATACGGTCAAGTCCCGACAGCCGCATGAGGCGGGTCTTCAGGCGCGTATTGTCCTGCCGCATCCGGTTCTGTTCGGCGGCATGGGTCAGAATGCGCAGCAACCGGCGCGGCTCATAGGGTTTTTCCACGAAGCTGTAGGCACCGTCCTGCATGGCCCGAACCGCCGTCGGGATATCTCCATGGGCGGATATCAGCACCAATGGCGGTTCCGAATTCTGGTCCAGACCGGCCAGAAGCTCCAACCCCGTCATGCCCGGCATGCGCACATCGGACAGGATCACATCGGGCTGCATATCGGTCAGTTTCGCCGCCACATGGGTGGCCCGCGAAACCGCTTCGGCGCTCCACCCGGCGGCCTCCAGCAGATCGACCAGCGATTGGCGCATGGATCTGTCGTCATCGACCACGAGTATGCTGTATGGGCGCTTGTCGGTCATGGGTTCACGTCCTCCCCGGCAGGCATCCGGGGGAAAGTGACCCGAAAGACGGCCCCGCCCGTTTCCGTGTTGCGCCCGAGCATCGTGCCGTCGTGATCGTTGACGATGCTTGCTGAAATCGCAAGGCCAAGCCCCATACCACGCCCGCTTTCCCGTGTGGTGACAAAGGGTTCCTGCAAATCGGCCAATGTGGCCGAGCCAAGCCCATGACCGTTGTCTTCAATCTCGACCCAGATCCCACTCTCGCTCTCACCGGCCCGCACGTCGATGCGCGGTGCCTGGCTGTCTTCGGTCGCGTCAATCGCATTTCGCAGCAGGTTGGTCATGACCTGTTCGATCCGCAAGGGAATACCACGCATGCGCACCGGCCCCGGGGGCAGATGAAGACGCACCTCGGCCCCGGTCTGCTCCAGGTTCGGCGCGACCAGATCCAGCGACACGCGAACAGCATCGCAAAGGTCCATTTCCTTGAAATCTTCGGCCTCTGAACTGGCAAAGAATTTGAGCTGACGGGTAATGCCCTCCATCCGCTCGACAAGGCCGCCGATATTCTCGGTCAGTTTCTCTTGTGCGCCGCTTCCCATCTCGGCCGCGACCAGATGGTTCCGCATCGCCGCAATCGGCTGGCCCAGTTCATGCGTGACCGAGGCCGCCAGACGCCCCAGGGCGGCCAGACGGCTGGCGCTTTCCAGTTCGTTCAGCGTGCGTTTGAGGCGGCGTTCGGCTGTCATCCTCTCTTCCACCTCAGTCGCAAGACGTTCATTCGCCCGCCGCAATTCCGCTTCCTCGCGCCCCGATCGTTTCAGTTCGGCATCCACGCGCCGCGCCCGCTGGATCTGAAACCCGATGAACGCGATGGCAGCCAGAATGACGGCAATCGTCGTCACCAGCCAGGACCGCGTCACCGCCTGAGCATCGCTGGCAAAAAAATGAAGGTTCCAGCCATGCGGCAGGTCGCCCCCCACAAGATGCAGGCGCTCTGCCCCCATGATCCGGGCACGCCCGTCAGAAAGCTCGGACCAGTCGAGCGGTGCGAGGTCTTGACCCGAGAACTGTCTGTCTTCGAGGATGTTCTGCCTGCGCTCTTCCGACAGGGGCGACAGGGCCTTGTAGCGCCATGCCGGATCGGAGGCGAGCAGCACCACCCCGTCCTGGTTGGCCAGAAAGACCTGTTCGCCGGAACTGAGCCAGCTTTCCTCCAGATCGGACAGGTCGATCTTGATCGCAATGACGCCCGACAACTCATCCAGAACGTCATAGACGGGATCGGCGATGAAATAGCCCGGCAGGCCGGTGGTAGCGCCGATGGCATAGAACCGCCCCTGCCGGCCCCGAAGCGCGTCCTGAAAATAGGGGCGAAACCCATAGTTCTGGCCAACGAAACTGCCCGGCGCCCGATGGTTGGAGGCTGATATCGTGGTTCCGTAGGGATCAATCAGGTAAATCGCATCGAGCCCGGCCTGCCGGGCGAAGTCTTCCAGACGGTTGTTCAGGATGTCCCTGTCCCCACCCCCTGTGGTATCCATGACAACCGGATCGCGTGCGAGGACATAGGTCAGGTGCGAAAACCGCTCCAGCTCACCAAAGACAGAGCTTTGATAAAGCGAAAGCCGCCCCTGCGCCTTCGCCAGCTCTTCGGACTGAAAGTACCCGTAAGATACCCTGAAGACACTGATCGCAACGGCAACCGTCGCGACAGCCGGAAAGACGAGATTGAGCAACCGCATTGCCGTCGATTGGCCGGTGATGGCGGAAAAAGCAAGTCTTTATGAGATTAGAGGTGCCTCGGCTTGTCTTGTCGCTACCGGGCGATTGCGGTCATCGACTAACGGCGACCCGGCGCCCCCCTGCTTGCCCACCGGACCGATCCGGTAGAAGATGACGGCGGGCAGAACCGGGGGCAGGCATGAAGATCGCGACGTTCAACATCAACGGCATCAAGGCGCGGGCCGAGGCCTTGCCCCAATGGCTGGATGAGGCCGCCCCCGATGTCGTGCTGTTGCAGGAGATCAAATCGGTCGATGAGGCGTTTCCGCGCGATCTCTTTGAAGATCGCGGTTATTTCGTCGAGACCCACGGACAGAAAAGCTTCAACGGCGTGGCGATCCTGTCAAAGCTGCCCCTGGAGGATGTGATCCGTGGATTGCCGGGCGATGAGGCCGATGAACAGGCACGCTGGATCGAGGCCACCGTGGTGGGCAAGACGGCTGTCCGGCTCTGCGGGCTGTATCTGCCCAATGGCAACCCCGCGCCGGGGCCGAAATATGACTACAAGCTTTCGTGGATGGCGCGGATGAAGGATCGCGCCACCGCCTTGCGGGCCGATGAGATGCCCGTCGTCATGGCGGGTGACTACAACATCATCCCGCAGGCAGAGGATGCCGCAAGGCCAGAGGTCTGGACCGAAGACGCGCTCTTTCGTCCCGAAAGCCGCGCCGCGTTCCGGCGCATCCTGAACCTCGGGTTTACCGAGGCGTTCCGCGCCCGCGAACCGCGCCCCGGCCATTATTCCTTCTGGGACTATCAGGCCGGTGCCTGGCAGCGGAACAACGGCATCCGCATCGACCATCTGCTTTTGTCGCCTCAGGCCGCCGACCTTCTGCGCGGCACCGGGATCGACAAGGAAATACGTGGCCGCGACAAGCCCTCGGATCACGTCCCGGTCTGGATCGAGCTTGACGCCTGAGCCATGCTCTACCCCGATACCTGGTACAGCCGTACCCTGCGTGACGCCCAAACACGCCCTGCCCTTTCGGGCGTGGATGAGGCGGACGTCATCATTGTCGGCGGTGGCTTTGCCGGGCTAACGACGGCGCTGGAACTCACGCATGCAGGAAAGCGGGTCATCGTGCTGGAGGCCGAACGCGTGGGGTTTGGTGCCTCGGGGCGGAATGGCGGCATCGTGAGCGCTGCTTTTTCCGGCGGGGATGAGGCGATCCGGGCGCGGGTCGGGCCGGAGGCTGCCCGCGCGTTGCACAGGCTCTCTATCGAAGGCGTCGAACGGCTGCGCGCGACGATCCGCGATCTGAAGATCGAGGATGCAGTGACTGGCGAAGGGCTGCTCAGCCTTCGCCGTTTCGACCGGGCCGATGACCTGAAGCGCCATGCCGCCGACTTCGCCCGCGATTTCGGCTATGAGATGACCTATCTCGACCGCGATGCCCTGTCGAAGCATCTGGTGAGCGCGAGGTATTTCCACGCGCTCAACGATCCGGGGTCATTCCACATCCATCCGCTGAACACACTCCGCGCCATTGCGGCCGAGTTGGAGCGGCTCGGGGGGCGGATTTTCGAGGCTTCTGCCGCGACCGGGCATAACCTTTCCGGGCCGGTGAAGCGGATCAGCACCGAGACCGGACAGGCCGAGGCCCCGGCGGTTGTCTTCGCCACCGGTGGTTATACCGGCCCGCTGGCACCCAAACTGAAACGCGCGATCCTGCCGATTGCGACCTACCTGACGATGAGCGAAGCGGCACCCGACCTGCTGGCCAGCGCCATCCGCACCCGCGCTTCGATGTATGACGACCGCCGCGCGGGCGACTATTACCGGCTGGTCGAGGGCGGCAGGCGGCTGCTTTGGGGCGGGCGGATCACCACGCGGGCGGCATCACCGGGCGGGATCGTGCGCCAGCTTCGGCGCGAGATGGTGGGCGCGTTTCCCCAACTCGAAGGCTTGAAGATCGAACTCGCCTGGTCCGGCCTGATGGGCTATGCCCGCCATCTGATGCCGCAGGTGGGTCAGATGGCACCGGGTGTCTGGCATATCACGGCCTTTGGCGGACACGGGCTGAACACGACCGCCATCGCGGGCAAGGTTCTGGCCGAGGCGATGCTGGGCGAAAGCGACCGGATCAGATTGTTCGCGCCCTTCGGGCTCGACTGGGCGGGAGGGCCGCTTGGCCTCGTCGCCGCACAACTCACCTACTGGAAACTTCAGGCACAGGATCGCTGGCGCGAAAGGTGACCTTTTGGCCGGACTCAGGTCCCGGCCGTCACATCGTGCGAATAGATCCAGTCGTAACGCCCCATCACACGGTCCGGCGCCACCCTGTTCATCAGTTTCAGCCCCGCATGGGCAATGTCGCGCCTGATGCCCGAGAGGTGATAATTCCTGGCATTGGCATTCGCCGCCTCGACAATCCGGGTGACCCGCGATTTGCGGGCCTGTTGATAGGCGGCAAAGGCCGTGTCCGGTTCCGACGTTGCAAGCGCCTCGGCCAGAACCCAGGCATCCTCCAGCGCCATATTGGCACCCTGCGCGAGGAACGGCAGGGTCGGATGCGCTGCATCGCCCAGAATGGCCGCGCCATGCCCGTACCATGTCTGCGCCACCGGATGGCGAAAGAGGCCCCAGAGATTGGGCCGCTCGATCGCGTCGAGCCAGCGGCGCACTTCCGGCACGAAATCCTCAAACGCTATTCTGAACGCCAGCGGATCGTCTGTCAGCGACCAGCTTTCCTCGGCCCATTTGTGGCGTTCCTCGACCGCGACAACGTTCCGAAGTCGACCTTCACGCAGCGGATAAGTCACGATATGGCGACCCGGCCCCATGTAGATCTGCGCCATTGGACGGATATCGGCCTCGGCCGGAAGGGTCGCCCGCCAGGCGACCTGATGGGTAAAGAACGGCGCCACCGTGCCGTTCAGCGCCTGCCTGACCCTGGAATGAAGCCCGTCCGCGCCGATCAGCAGGTCAGCCTCGATCTCGCCGCCCTGCGCCGTCTTCAGCCGGGGGGGATGGGCGCCGAGGGTTACCTCGGTAATCTGTTGCAACAAATGTATGTCCACGCCTGCATCCCGCGCGCCGTCGCCCAGTACCGTGATCAGATCGGCCCGATGGACAAGCCGGAACTGCCCCGCCAGCTGTTCTCCGGGCAGATTGAGTTTCAGAACCTGGGCACCAGTTTCGCCGTCAATCAGTTCAACCGCTTCAGAGGCCATACTCTGCGACCGCAGGGCTGCCCCAAGACCAAGCGCGTCCATGACGCGCGCGCCATTGGGCGTTATCTGCAAGCCTGCGCCGACCTCGCGCAATTCGGGGGCCTGTTCCAGAACGGTGACCTTCGCACCTTTGAGCGCCAGCGCCCGGGCGAGCGCGAGGCCCGCGATTCCGGCCCCCAATATCGTCACCGACCGAGTGTTCAACATGATAGCCCCCGCTGAAAAACGAAAGCGCCGGAGCCTTGCGACCCCGGCGCCGAATTTCAATCCGACCCGTTGCCGGGATCAGTCGTCGCGATGCACGCGCTCGCGCCGTTCGTGTTTTTCCTGCGCTTCCAACGTCATCGTCGCGATCGGCCGCGCATCAAGGCGCTTGAGCGAAATCGGTTCGCCCGTCACTTCGCAATAACCGTATTCGCCATTCTCGATCCGCCGCAATGCCGCGTCGATCTTCGACACCAGCTTGCGCTGCCGGTCCCGTGTGCGCAGTTCCAGCGCGCGGTCGGTTTCCTCGCTGGCACGGTCAGCAATGTCGGGAACGTTGCGGGCGCTGTCCTGGAGACCCTCCAGGGTCTCGGCCGACTGCTCCAGAAGCTCTTCCTTCCAGGTGGTCAGCTTGCGCCGGAAATATTCGAGCTGACGCTCGTTCATGAACGGTTCGTCTTCGGCCGGACGATAATCGTCGGGAAGAAAGACCTCAGGCTTCATCTTCGCTCCCTTCTGCCCGCCGGACTCTGACATCACTGGTTCAATCTTCATCCGGCTACTCCTCGGGCGCTCCAATAGCTCATGCACAGGGGGTTGTCACTAGCCCTAGCGATGTCTTGCGGCAAATTGATGGCCCCGGTAAGAGTCGCGTGATCAAATCGGGTCATTGTTGCGGAAAGATTATGAAATTCGAGAGCACAGAGCGCTATGTCGCAACAACGGACCTGACCGTTGCCGTCAATGCATCAGTGACGCTGGAGCGGCCGCTATTGGTGAAGGGTGAACCCGGAACCGGCAAGACCGAACTGGCCCGGCAGGTTGCCGAGTCGCTGGGACTGCCC
>NZ_JBARVQ010000544.1:0-6843 GCF_049646345.1 Albidovulum sp.
GTGTAAAGCCCGGCCTTGGCGACCCCGATCAGGACCTCGCGCAGCACGGTCGGATAGAGAACACAGGCGTCGAGGACGGCCTTCATCCGTCGAGCCGGAAGAACAAAGCCTTGAGATAACCGCTTTCGGCCAGTTGCGGCAGTTGCGGATGGTCGGGCCCGGCGAAGCCGGTATGCAGCAACTGCCCCCGCCGCCCGCCACGCCCGATGCCGCGCGCCGAGGCATTGCGGAACTGCGTAAGGTCAGCGGCATGCGAGCAGGAGCAAAGCACAAGATAGCCCCCCGGCGCCACCAAGGGGGCCGCAAGCCGCGCCACCCGTTCATAGGCGCGAAGTCCTGCCTGAAGCGTGGGTTTGGTCGGCGCGAAGGCGGGCGGATCACAGACGACGAGGTCGAACTGCGCCCCCTCCTGTCCCAAAGCCTCCATCGCCGCGAAGGCGTCGCCCTTGCGGGTGTCGAAGCGCGCGCCAAAGCCCGCTGCGTCTGCCCCCTGCCCGGCCAGTTCGAGCGCGGCTGCGGACGAATCGACCGCCAATGCGCTATCCGCCCCGCCCGCCAGGGCCGCCAGGGCAAAACCGCCGACATGGGAAAAGACATCGAGCATGCGCCCGCCAGCCCCCAGCCGGGCGGCAAAGGCGTGGTTGTCGCGCTGATCAAAGAAAAGGCCCGTCTTCTGCCCGCCGATCAGGTCGGCCATATAGGTCGCGCCGTTCATCGGAACCGGAATGGCCGCATCGAGCTTGCCCGACAGGATGGCGGTTTCCTCCTCCAACCCCTCCAGCCCGCGCGCACGACCGGTTCCGTTCTTGATGATCGTCGTGATACCCGTCACATCGGCCAATGCGCCCGCAAGGTCGCCGATCATGATCTCTGCCCAGGCGGCATTGGGCTGGATCACCGCGGCATCGCCGAACCGGTCGATGATGACGCCGGGCAGACCGTCGGCCTCGGCATGGACCAGCCGATAGAATGGCGCTGCATAAAGACGGTCGCGCAATGACAAGGCCCGCGCAATACGTGCGGCGATCCAGTCGCGATTGATGACCGCTTCTGCATCACGGTCCAACATCCGGGCGATGATCTTCGACTTCGGATTGACCGTGACAACACCGAGCGGCCGCCGCTCGGCATCCTCAAGAACCGCGATTGTGCCGGAGGTCAGCGCTTGCGTGCGCCGGTCGGTCACCAGTTCATCGGCATAGATCCAGGGAAATCCATGGCGGATCGCACGGGCCTCGGCTTTCGGGCGCAGGCGGACAATAGGCAGGGCATCGGTCATGGGGGTCCCTTTGGGGCTTGGGTTCCCCACCCCTCTAGTCGCATCACCGCCCGGAGGAAAGACCGGTCGGGACGGCAATCTGTGCCATTCCACCCATCTGACGATCACCCGCCGCCGACTACATTGGCAATTCAGCCCGCGTCACGCATAAAAGAGGGAAGGCCGTCATAGGGGGCCGCATGGCGGCGCGCCTAGCATCGCTATTGGGAATAGACTTGTTAGCGCTAACATATCATGGTATTGCGCGCCCGTCCGGATAGACTTCCCCGCACGAAACCGTCAGGAGCCACCGATGCCGATCAACAGCCGCCTTGCCGAGATTACCGACCGGATCGCGAACCGCTCGGCCCCGACGCGGGGGGACTACCTCGACCGGATCGCGCGCGCTGCGGAAACCGGCCCGGCCCGCGCCCATCTGAGCTGTTCCAATCAGGCCCATGCCTATGCCGCAATGGATGGCGACAAGGCCGATCTGGCCGAAGGGCGGGTGGCGAATATCGGGATCGTCACCGCCTATAACGACATGCTTTCGGCGCACCAGCCCTATGAGGATTACCCCAAGCTGATCCGCGCCACCGCCCGCCGTCTTGGCATCACGGCGCAAGTCGCAGGCGGGGTTCCGGCGATGTGCGACGGGGTTACGCAAGGCCGCGCGGGGATGGAGCTCAGCCTTTTTTCCCGCGACGTGATCGCGCTCTCCGCCGGCGTCGCGATGAGCCACGATTGTTATGACGCCGCCCTCTATCTCGGCATCTGCGACAAGATCGTGCCGGGCCTTGTGATGGCCGCCGCCACCTTCGGCCATGTGCCCGCCGTTTTCGTCCCCGCAGGGCCGATGACCTCGGGCCTGCCCAATGATGAAAAAGCCAAGGTGCGCCAGAAGTTCGCCGCCGGAGAGGTCGGGCGGACCGAACTGATGCAGGCCGAGATGGCCTCCTATCACGGGCCGGGCACCTGCACCTTCTACGGTACCGCGAATTCGAACCAGATGCTGATGGAATTCATGGGCCTGCACCTGCCGGGGGCAAGCTTCGTCAACCCGAACACCCCCCTGCGCGAGGCGCTGACCACCGCCGCCATCGAACGCGCCGCGGCGATCACCGCCCTTGGCAACGATTTCCGCCCGGCGGGCGAGATCCTTGACGAACGCGCCTTCGTCAACGGCATTGTCGGGCTGATGGCGACGGGCGGGTCGACCAACCTCGTCATGCATCTGCCCGCGATGGCGCGGGCGGCGGGGGTGGCGCTGGAATTGCAGGACTTCGCCGATATCTCGGCCATTGTGCCCTTGATGGCCAAGGTCTATCCGAACGGTCTGGCGGATGTGAACCATTTCCACGCGGCGGGCGGGCTTGGCTACATGATCGGCGAATTGCTCGACGCGGGGCTTCTGCATGACGACGTCAAGACGATCATGGGCGACGGGCTGCATCGCTACACCAAGGAACCCGTCCTGACCGATGGCGCCCTGACCTGGCGCGACGGTCCGAAGGACAGCCTGAACAGCCGCATCCTGCGCCCTGCTGCCGATGCCTTCGCGCCGCAGGGCGGTTTGAAGCAACTGACCGGCAATCTCGGCACCGGGGTCATCAAGGTCTCGGCCGTCGCGCCCGAGCGCCATGTGATCGAGGCCCCGGCCCGCATCTTTTCCGATCAGGATGAGGTCAAGGCGGCGTTCCGAAACGGCGAATTCACCGCCGACACGATCGTCGTCGTCCGCTTTCAGGGCCCGCAGGCCAATGGCATGCCGGAACTGCATTCGCTGACGCCGGTGCTTGCGGTTCTGCAGGATCGTGGGCTGAAAGTGGCGCTTGTGACCGATGGCAGGATGTCGGGTGCCAGCGGCAAGGTGCCAGCCGCGATCCATGTCAGCCCCGAAGCCGCCGCGGGCGGCCCGCTCGCGCGGCTTCAGGACGGCGATATCGTCCGGCTCGACGCGACCGCAGGCACGCTTGACGTCACAGGGGTCGATCTGGCCACCCGCGCCCCGGCCATGCCCGACCTTTCGGCCAATCACCACGGCACCGGGCGTGAACTTTTTGAGACCTTCCGCCGCCATGTCGGTGCCGCGACCGACGGGGCGTCGGCCATCCTCTGAACCATCCGGGCTTCTTCATTGCCCAAATACCCCCGCCGGAGGCGTCCCGACCTTCCGGCAAGCGACACGGGAAAGGACCAAGTGATGACCCCCGAAGAGCAAAGCCGCCGCGCCGCCGATATCTGCGCAAAGGCCCCGGTTGTCCCGGTCCTCGTGATCGAAGACGCCGCCAAAGCCGCCGATCTGGCCCGCGCTTTGATCGCGGGCGGATTGCCCGCTCTGGAGGTTACCCTGCGCACGCCCGCAGCCCTCGACGCGATCCGCGCCATGGCCGGGGTGCCGGGCGGCATCGTCGGCGCTGGCACCCTGCTGACGCCCGAGGATGTGAAGGCCGCAAAGGCCGCGGGTGCCACCTTCGGCGTCTCGCCCGGCGCGACCGACAGGCTTGTTCAGGCCTCGATCGACGAAGACCTGCCGCTTCTGCCGGGGGCCGCGACCGCGACCGAGGTCATGGCGCTTCTTGAAAAGGGCTACACAATCCAGAAATTCTTCCCGGCCGAGGCTTCGGGTGGGGCGAAGGCGCTAAGCGCAATCGGCGCACCGATCCCGCAGGTCAGGTTCTGCCCGACCGGCGGGGTCAGCCCGAAGAATGTCGGCGACTACCTGTCGCTTTCGAATGTGATCTGCGTCGGTGGAAGCTGGGTCGCGCCGAAGGACATGGTTGCCACGGGTGACTGGGCGGGGATCGAAGCGCTGGCCCGCGAAGCGGCCGCTCTGGCGCGTTGATCCTCAGCGCGAGGCGCGCTCCCCCAACAGGGCGCGCCGCAAGGCCTCGGGCGTGCCTGCGGTTTCACTGATCAGAAGCCAGGCCACGGATATGAAGACGCAGAACCGCGCAAGCACCGCCCCCACGCCGTAGCTGCCCGGCGTCTCGACCCCGGCAAGGGCAAGCAGCACGATTGCGATCTCGGTCGATGCGACTGCAAAGACGGAAAAGACGGCGGCATAGCGCAGCTGATGGCGGCGATATTCCAGAAGCCGCCCCACGGATCCCTTTCCCGCACCGTGCCACGGGCCTGCTGTCGCGGCCGCAGTGGCGGCCCCAACGGCGACCACAAAGGCCAGCAACACAAGCCCCTGCATGAGAAACGCCGCATAGGACGGCTGACGGGATACGGCGAGAAGTCCCAGCACGACGGCAAGACCGCCTCCTGCGATGTAAAACCCCAGGAAGACTTGTAGCGGACTTACGCGATTCACTCGTTCAGACATCGGACACCCCGGCAATGCGCCCAGTCAGCCGCATCACTTTGGCACCGAAAAGGCCGTGATATGGTCAGGGCGGGGCAGAACCGGCGGAATCAGTTGCCGTCCAGATGCTGCATCCGGGCCGCCCGACCACCGCGCCGCGCGGGCGCGGCGGGTGCCGTCAGACCCGATGTGAGCACCGCCGTCATCGGATGATCCGGCCAGTCCGGCCCGTAATGCGACAGCAGAACACGGATCGCCTCGACCGTCTCGACCCCCGGCTTGAGGCTCAGTGCCCAGTCGAGAAAGATCGACCGGCATTCTGATGCCTTGATCCCCTCGATCGCATAGCTTTCACGGACCAGCCCCTTGGGGTCCGCCAGTGACATTTCCATGACTTTCCTCGCCATCGGTCCATCCCGTTCGCCTGTCATCCTGCGCCACCTTCCGGCAGCCCAAGGCATTGCGCGATAATCGACGCAGCGCGGGCCGTGTGGCCTTCCAGCCGCGACGCCATCTGGTCAAGTTCCGACGCGCCGGTTTCCCGCAGAAGGAAAGCCTGCCCCCCTTCGCCGATCACGTCGATATCAAGCTGGCTCTGGGTCAGAAGCCGTCCGCCCGCCTGCAGCCGCCACAGGTACCGGTAGGCTTCCTGCAAAGCGGCTTCATCTTCCTTGCTCAGATGGCCGCCCCGCAGGCCTGAGCGCAACTGCGCCTCTACCCGCCGGGCCGGCGCGGCCGAGCGCAAGGCGCATGTCTGCGCCAGAAGTTCGATATCCTGCAACCGACCGGGGCCGATCTTGGCCTCCCATGCGCCATCGGCGGCCTTGGCCGAAAAAATGCGTTCGCGCATCTCTGCGACATCGGACAGGACACGGTCCGCCTTGCCCTTCTCCACCAATATTGACAAACGCGCGGTGTCGACCTCCAAGGCCAGATCCGGTGCCCCGGCGACCGGGCGGGCGCGGGTCAGCGCCAGATGCTCCCAGGTCCAGGCCTCATCCATCTGATAACTGGTGAAGGACTGGAGCGAGGTCGCGACCGGCCCCTTGCGGCCCGAGGGACGCAGCCGCATATCGACCTCGTACAGCCGCCCATCGGCCATCGGCGCGGACAGGGCCGTCACCAGCGCCTGCGTCAGCCGCGCGTAATAGGCGCGTGCGGCCAAGGGGCGCGGACCCTCCGATGCCTCGACCCCGGCGGCGTCATAGATGACGATGAGATCCAGATCGGAATGCGCGTTGAGACGTTCCGCCCCAAGCGAGCCCATGCCCAGAACCACCGCCCCGCGCCCCGGCGGCGGCCCATGCTTGCGCGCAAATTCCTCTACGCAGACCGGCCAGAGCGCGGCCAGAATCGCACCCGCGAGGTCGGCATATTCGCGCCCGGCCTGCCCCGCATCGATCAGGCCGCGCAGGTGATGCACCCCAATGCGGAAATGCCATTCCCGCGCCCAGATCCGTGCCGCCCCCAGCCGCCATTCGTAATCATCGCGTTCCGCCAGCCGTTTGGTCAGCGCCTCGGTCAAGGGTCCAAGCCCAGGCCAGGGCGCGAAGAAATCGCCCCCCAGCACGGCGTCGAGCACCGCCGCGTTTCGTGACAGATAGGCGGCAAGGCCCGGTGCCGTCGCACAGATATCGACGATCAGGTCAATCAGTTGCGGGTTGGCCTCGAACAGCGAAAAAAGCTGCACGCCCGCAGGCAGGCCCGACAGAAAGCCGTCGAATTGCCTGAGCGCCTCCCCCGGGCTCGCCGCCCGGTCGAGCCGCGAGAGGATTTCCGGCTGCACCCGTTTGAAGATCGCCACCGCGCGTTCCGACCTGAGCGCCGGATAGGATCGCCAGCCATCAACGATCTCCTGCATCTCCGGCGTCATCTCGGGGCCGGAAGCGGTCTCGGCCGGGGCAAAGAAGCCCTCGGTCAGCTCGGCCACCCGTTCCAACCGTGCCTTCAGCGCCGTGCGGAAGGCCCCGGTATCAGCCTCGCCGCACATCCGGGCGATGCGGTCGA
This sequence comes from Albidovulum sp., assembly GCF_049646345.1. GTDB lineage: Bacteria > Pseudomonadota > Alphaproteobacteria > Rhodobacterales > Rhodobacteraceae > Albidovulum. The sequence continues at coordinate 6,576 of NZ_JBARVQ010000544.1, forward strand.
ACCCGTCCCCGGTCGTCGGCAGGTCATGGGTCTGGACATCACCCTCCATCTGCACCCGATGCTCCACCTCGCGATGGGCCCGATATTGCGTCGTCAGTTCCTCTGCATCGGCGGTAGACACCCAACCCTTGGCCGCGAGCGCCGCCAGCCCGCCCACCGTGTCGCGCGCCCGCAGAGAGGCGTCCCGGCCACCCGCGATGATCTGACGGGTCTGGGTAAAGAATTCGATCTCGCGGATACCGCCCGCGCCCAGCTTCATGTTGTGGCC
>NZ_JBARVQ010000545.1:0-4710 GCF_049646345.1 Albidovulum sp.
GTGCCGCCACGGCGAGCGCCAGAAGGATCACCACAATCCCTGGCCAGCGGACCCGCGCTGCCGGGTCGGGCGGCGGCATCTTCCGCAACTCGCGCAAGAAAAGATAGAGCGAGACGAGCGGGATCAGAGGGCCATGGCTGTATTCGGCGGTAGACCAAGCCTGTGCCAGCGACACAAAGCCGATCCAGAACAGTGGCACGGACGCCGCCAGAAGCGCTGCGAACAGGCCAAACCCCGCGGGGCTGAAAGCGAGCGAGGGTTGACGCAATCTGTCGTCCGGGCGTGTCGAATGCGTCATGATTGTTCCGGTGTCACTTTGATCGGATGCCAAACTACCGCAACGGCGCCGCAATGACGACGGGCATTGCGGCTTTGTCGATCAGATAACCGTCAACAGCATGTTCCGGATGCAGTTTGGACAACACTTCGCCACCTGTGCCCGAATTGGCCTAGGGTCTGAAACTGAACGTCCGGTCCAGCGTCAGAAAGACCGAATTCGATTCCGCATCGCCCGTCGCCGATGTATCCGACCGACGTCTGAGCGTGACACCACCTGTCAGGTCCCAATCCTGGGTCAGCGCGCGGGAGTAGGACGCAGTCAATGTAGTGCGGTCAACCGTCGGTACAGCAGACAGGTCATCGGCGGATTCCGAACGGCCGTAATTCATCGCGAAATTCAGGTTGGAGATTGCGTCGATCTGATAGCCATAGCCGACGGCAACCCGGGTATCGATGATCTCTTCACTGTTGTTGTTGGTCGATACGTCCCGCTTGAGCGACAGGCTGAGATTGCTCGATGCCAACGCATAGGAATAGGTGATGGCGGCGTTGCTGCCGGTATTGCCAGACGGTGTCTCGGTCACGCCGAGTGAGGCCGAGAGGTTGCCGCGTGGCAATTGCAGGTCGCGGCCGAACCGCAGGGCTTTGCGCGTGCCGTTCTGGTTCACGGTGGCATCGTATGAAGCAAAGACCGACCCGTTCGAGAGTGTCCTGGTCAGCTTCAGCTGACTGTTGGTGCCGCTGGTTTGTCTGGTGCCGACTGTATCGATCGTGTCGACCTCGGTCCGACCGAGCTGGGCACCGAGAATCCAGACCTGGTTGATGTCCTGCGTAATCCCGATCGAATAATCTGTGGTTTCACGATCGGTCTGAACCGAATCGTCAGCGCGGTAGCGTCTGAGCCCCGCATTGAACCGCATGACAGTAACGGGCGAAAGCTTTGCCGAGACGGTCGCATCTATGCTGTTGGTTTCCGTGTCAAACAACCGGCTGTTGAGAATCGACAGATCCTCATACTGCTTTTCGGCATGTGATCCGGTGATCCTGAAACCCAAGGGCGCGTTGATGCCGGTTTCATAGCTTATGGCAGCGTTGCGCGTTGTCACAGTGCCGCCGCCCGCGAACAGGCCCGTGCCGTCGAGAATTTGCTCTTCCTGCTCGACCTGGAACGGGTCAAGGAATTCCCGGTCCGAGCGGCGGTAGCGCGCATCGGCCGTCAGACGGCTGTTCGAGTTCTCAATCTTGTAGTTGAACTGCAAGCGCGGATCTTCAAAACCCGAGACGGTACGCCCGGGAATGTTGGCATAGCGCAGAACGCCCGCACCGGTGAGCCGGATCTCTTGCGATGCCGTGATGCTGGTCAGCCCAAAGCTGAGCGTATTGTCGAAAATTGTTGTTGTGCCGCCGGAATTTGGCTGCAGTTCGAAATTGTCATCGACCGTGACTTTCGAATTGATACCAAAATCCATCTGCAATCCGCCAGCAACAGGAGTGCCCCCTTGTTGAGGGAGCACGCTTGTCGGCCAGATTGTGGATAGCGCCGCGATTACCGCGATCTTTTTACTGCTCGTCCCCACCTTGTCCGCCTTGTTTGGTTAACAGGTCATTCAAAAAGCCGTCGTTCGGGCACAACGATCACATCGCCTTCCCGCAGCACGATCACCGGTGATCTAGCACCATTCTGGACCGCTTTGTAGTTGAACTTGTAGACCGTCTCGGTCCCGGTTTTCTTGTCCGCACGACGAAGCTGGATACGCTTCGTTGCAGCAAACTTGGTCATGCCCCCGGATTCCGCAAGGAACTGAAGCAGCGTTGTTCCGGACTGCACATCAAGACGTCCGGGCGTGTTGACCTCGCCCACCGCGTAGACAGCGACAGTGCCATAGGGCCGGACATTGGCTGCGGCGGCCTGCGCGGCAGCGTTGTTGACCGCCTGGGTCACGGGGTTAAGCTGCCCGACGGTCAGAAACACCGTCGGTGCGGCAGCGAAGTTCGGCGCAAGGGCCGATGAAATGTTGCTGCGCAGGCTGTCGATGCTTTTGCCAGAGGCCCGGACAGTGCCGACAAGCGGCAGGCTGACATTGCCGTCCGGAAGGACCAGCAGGCTTCTGTTCAGGCTCGGATCCTCCAGAACCTCCATTTGCAGAACGTCGCCGGTCTGGATGCGATATCCGCTTTGGGCAAGCACTGCCGGAGCAAGAAGAACGGCCAGCAACAGGCCTAGAAAAGTTCTGAACATGGTGACACCCAAGAATTCCCGATTCTGTATAAGAGTACGGCTGATTGGCGCGAAATCAAACTGTTAACTTGGAAAGCTCAGGCAACATCACCGACTGGAGTGCCGTGAAGTGCCCGCTTGGCAACAGTCGTGCTATCAGTTTCCAACCGTTACGCCCTCTGCCTCAAGCCGCTCGGTCTCCTGCCGTGCTTTCACGGCGAAATCCCTTTCGTCGTCGGCTTTCAGAAGCGACAGTGCCTTGTGAAAGCGTTCGAGGGCGTCTGTCCGGCGATCCTGGGCCAGATAGGCTTCGGCCAGGTGGTATTGCACGACAGGATCGTCAGTAAGAGTAGCGGCGGCCTTTTCCAGGTTGCGAATGGCCTCGTCTTGATTGCCGCGCAGATGGGCGATCCAGCCATAGGTGTCCTGAAAGGGCGCGACCGTGCTGTCGCGCAGGCGGCGGGCGATCACTTCGGCGCGGGCGATGCTGTCAGGATCGCTGCGGTGATTTGACAGAAGGCTGGCGAGGTTGTTGGCGATGACGGGGTTGGCGCTGTTGGCCTTGTACATGGCCTCATAGATCGCGATTGCGCCTTCGATATTCCCGGATTTTTCCAGTAGACCCGCCTTGGCCCATTTCAAGTCATCGGAATCTGGAAATGATTCCAATGCTGTGTCCAAAAGTGTCTCGGCTTCGGCCAGGCGCGATTCGTCGGCTGCGACAATCCGAAGAAGCGCCATCCACCCGGGCAGAAGTCGGGGGCTCTGTTCCACGAGATCACGCAACACGGTTTCGGCGCCTTCCGCGTCACCGGTGAGGTTTCGCACAGAGGCGTCGATAAAACGCAGGTCGGGGTTTTCGGGATCTGTCGCCAGCAGGCTCTGGGAATATGACCGCGCCTTTTCCGTATCGCCGGTATCGAGATGTGTTCGCAGGATCGCGATCTTTGCCGCCAGACCGGCATCACCCTGATCGACCAGCCCCTGAAGATATCTGACGGCCTGATCGGTGTTGTCCTGACCAGAAATCACAGCGGTGCGGATGGTTTGTGCGGCCGACTGTGCAGAGGTGTCATCCAGCCCCTCAAGCGCGCTTGCAACGGATGCCGCACGGGGCCAGTCCTGAACGCGGATGTAGATTTCCCCCAATGCCATCAAAAGGCGGGTGTTTCCGGGTGCGATCCGGAGGGCGTCAATCAGGACGGCTTCAGCCGGGATGAGCTTGTCTTCATTGGCGAGGAGCTGGGCGTAACGAAGTGATTCGGCCGGAGCGCGGTTGGAGGCGGCCGTCGCGCGGGAAAGGCTTTCGCGCATCAGCTCGCGATTGCCATCGCGTTCATAGGCCTGTGCCATGAGGGTCAGGATTTGTGCGTCACGCGGGCTTTGATCGATGGCGCGGCGCAGAATAGAAATCGCCTCGCCTACGGAATCGTCAAGAATTAACCAACCGGCCTTGAGCTTGAGTGCCTCTGTATCGCCCGGATCCTCGCTCAGGACGTCTTCCACCAGCGCATTGGCCTCGGTCGTGTTGCCGGTGATGCTCAGCATCTGGGCAAGGCCGATCTTGTTGTGGCGGGTTTCTTCGGATGCGGGCGCGTTTTTCAGGAGGTCGCGCATTTCGGCGATCGCGTCGTCGCGTCGTCCGAGGTTGAAAATGAAGCTGGCCCGGGTTGAACGATAGGCGGGCGCATCCTGGCCTGTTGATATCACGCGGTCCAGTTCGGCAACCGCCACATCGGCCCCCCGCTGTTCGGCAAGGAAGCGGACCAGATTCAGAACCTCGGTCTGGTCCGGCGTATCCGAGGATACCCGCTGTCTGAGGAAGGTTTCGGCCTTGTCGAATTCCTTGCGCGCAGCATACCAGCGCACGAGCGTTGTTTGCATTTCGGGTGCATCGGAAAAGCGGTCCACCATATCGAGGAGGCTTGCCTCAACGCCCGCGTCATCGCCCTGCGCGGCGAGAACCGTCAGGCGCTGGGCGCGCAGCGAACGGTCATCGGGCAGCAGCACCAAAGCCGCGTCGAGTTCTCTCAGCGCATCCTGATAGTCCTGCGCCCTCATATGGTCGTCGATCGCGACTCGACGCAGGAGCATGTTGTCCGGCAGGCTTGCACGCAGATCCTGCGCCTCTGCCGCTGCCTTCAACAGGCCTGACACGTCGTCGCCATCAATGGCGCGGCCGTAATCCGCGGCAATGCGGATCGCCTTCAGCC
>NZ_JBARVQ010000546.1:0-4221 GCF_049646345.1 Albidovulum sp.
GATGATCAGCGTATCGACGACCTTCTGTAGGGCTTCGATACCCTCATCGGCCTGACGCATGCGCTTGCCACCCTCAAACTGGAAGGGCTTGGTCACGACGCCGACGGTCAGAACGCCCAGTTCGCGGGCGGCCTGCGCGATGATTGGCGCGGCCCCGGTCCCGGTGCCCCCGCCCATACCGGCGGTGATGAAGCACATATGCGCACCGGCGAGGTGATCGACAATCTCTTCGATCGTCTCTTCGGCAGCGGCGGCGCCAACCGACGGACGGGCGCCTGCACCCAGACCCTCGGTCACCTTCACACCCATCTGGATGCGCGATTTCGAATGGCTTTGCTGCAGCGCCTGCGCGTCGGTATTCGCCACCACGAACTCCACGCCCTCAAGCTGCTGCTCGATCATGTTGTTGACAGCGTTGCCACCGGCACCGCCAACACCAAACACAGTGATCCGTGGCTTAAGGTCTTCGCGTTCACTCATCATCAGATTCAATGCCATTGGTTATCCGCCTGTATGTCCCCGGCCTGAACCGGCCGCTTTTTCCGCATTAGTGCGATTTTAGTCACATATTTGCCAAAGGTCACGAAAAAAACGCAAAAATGCTACAAAATCTGGGGGTTAATCTAACCCCATTCAGCGGCATTTCGCCGACACATCAAGATCATGCGGTTACCAGTTGTCTTTAAACCATTTAACCGCGCGCTTCAAAGACCGCGCCGGGTAACGTTCGGCCGGAATTTCGAAATCCCACCACTCGTCCTGCGGGTGCGCGGCAAATAGTGAAAGACCGACAGTTGATGCGAATGCGGCACCGGTTGCCGCCTGCGGCAGGCCCTGAACGCGCAATGGGCGGCCGAGTCGGACGTTCTGGCCAAGGATTTTCGCGGCAAGCATATCGAGACCGGGGATCTGGCTCGCCCCGCCCGTCAGCACGATCTGCTGGCTTGGCAGCTGGTCGAAACCGGCGGCATCCAGAATGGCGCGCACCTCTTCCAGGATCTCTTCCACACGCGGGCGCATAATTCCGATCAGCTCGGTCCGGCTGACCTGCCGTCGGTCCTTTTCCCAATCGCCGCAATCGGCGCCGATCTCGATCATCTCACGATCGTCCATGCCCGTCGCATGCACCCCGCCATGAATGGTCTTGATCCGCTCGGCGGTCGCCAGCGGCACCTGCAAACCCTTGGAGATGTCCGATGTCACGTGATCGCCGCCCAGCCGTACGCTTTCGGCAAAGATCATGTGTTTCTTGATGAAGATCGAAAGCCCCGTGGCCCCGCCGCCCATATCGATACAGGCGGCACCCAGCTCCTGCTCGTCCTCGACCAGCGACGAGAGCCCCGAGACATAGGCGGATGACGCAATGCCCGCGATCTCCAGATCGCAGCGCTTGATGCAGTAAAGCAGGTTCTCGACCGCGTTGGTATCGATGGTCAGAAGATGCATATCGGCGGCCAGCCGGTTGCCGACATGGCCGCGCGGATCACCTAGGCCCGAGCGGTGGTCGATGGCGAAATTCACCGGCTGGGCATGCAGCACCTCGCGGCCCGCCCCGAAATCCGGAACCTCGCAGGCGGCCAGCACACGCGCCACATCCTGTTCGCTGACCTGCCCGTCATGCAGCTCGATCTCACCGGCCAGCCCGTAGCTGCGCGGATGCGCGCCCGAAAAACAGGCAATGACGTGATCGACCCGCGTCTGCGCCATCTTCTGCGCTGCCTGCACGGCAGTACGGATCGCGCGCTCGGTCTCGGCCATCGCGTCGACCTCGCCAAAGCGCACCCCGCGTGAGCGGGTCGTGGCAGCGCCGATCACCCGGAACTGTGACTGCCCGGCAAGCGAGCCGAGGCCATCTTCGCGCATCTCCTCGGGCCCGTCGAAATTCAGGACCAGACAGGCGATCTTCGATGTTCCGACATCAAGGATTGCAACAACGCCCCGTTGCATGGCTGCACGGCGCATGTTCCGCATCGCGCGCTGGGACTGGTAAAGATCGGTCATTGCCCTGTCACCTCGGTTTCGAGCGCTGTCAATTCAGTGGTTGTATCGGTGGCGATCCGGATCGTCGGCCGGTTCTGGTTGCGCAGATCGACCACGGTCAGATCGCGGCCCAGCATGTCCTCGGCCTTATCGAGCGCGATGATGCGTTGCAGTGCCGCGACCGGTTCGGCCTCGGGCAGAAGAATGCGCTGATCGCGGTCCAGGACCACATCCCAGCGCCGCTCGCCCATGCGGACAAGGCCGCGGATACGGCCCTCAATGGGTAGCGCGGCTTGAAGCAGTGCCAGCGCCTCGGTCACCTGACCGTCCGCGCCCTCGCCCGCGATTACCGGCAGATCGGGCCGCGCCGCACGGGACAGCAGCGTCGCCACCCGGTGGCCGGTTGTATCCAGCATCTCAAGCCCCGTCGCCGTCCGCCACAGGATCACCGGCTGGCGTTCGGTCACCGTCACCTGCAGGATGCCGCCCTTGCGGATATGGATGTCGGCAGAAGCGACAGCATCGACCTTTTCGATCTCGGCCCGCAGGGCTTCCAGATCCAGCCGGAAGGATGAGGCCGGCAGCGTCACCGGCAGCATGCCCCGGATCGCGGTCGCAACCGGGGCCGAAGCGCCATCGACCGCCAGCAGACGCACCATGAATTCCGGCCGCGTCTCGACGCCTTCGCGCAGATCGGCCAGCGATTTCGCGATCCCCGCCCGGCGCGCATCGTCGGCAAGGTATCCGCCGACCAGCGATATCGCCAGAACGAAGGGCACACCCACCCGCACCGCCAGCCGGAACATCGGCGTCAGCCACAGCCGGTCCATCCGGTAGGCCAGCCGCGACGGCGCCGGATCGCGGCGCGCTGGCTGGGCGGGTTCCGCGAACCGTCGTTCTGCCCCGCCTAGCGGCCGCATGACGCGTCCTCCACGATCCAGGCGCAGAGTTCAGGGAAAGACAAACCCTCGGCCGCCGCCTGTTCCGGCGACAAAGAGGTCGGCGTCATCCCCGGCTGGGTATTGGTTTCCAGAATGAAAAGGCCAGCGATGCCCCGGCTGTCATCCCAGCGGAAATCCGACCGCGAGAGGCCCCGACAGCCGAGCGCCCGATGGGCCCGCAAAGCATAGTCGCAGGCGGCCGCAGCAATCTCGGCAGGAATATCGGCGGGGCAGGTATGGGTCGACCCGCCCGGCGCGTATTTGGCATGGTAGTCGTACCAGCCGGATGTATGGATCTCGGTCACGCCAAGGGTCCGGTCGCCGAGGACGGACACCGTCAGTTCGCGCCCCGGCACATACTCCTCGACCATCGCGATCTCGGGCATCTCCGGGCCCAGTTGCGGCGGGGAATTGGCGTCCTTCGCAACGATATAGATCCCGACCGAGGAGCCTTCGGCATTCGGCTTCACCACATAGGGCGGCGCCATCACATGCCGCGCCATCACCTCTGATTTGGGGGCGAGCAGGCTTTCCACCACCGGCAGGCCAACGCCGCGATAGATATCCTTGGCGCGCGTCTTGTCCATCGACAGCGCCGAGGCCAGAACTCCGGAATGGGTATAGGGGATACCCAGCCATTCCAGCATGCCCTGCACGCAGCCATCCTCGCCCCAGCGGCCATGCAAAGCGTTGAAACAGATATCAGGTTTGATCTCGGCCAGACGCGCGGCGATATCGCGGCCCGCATCGACCTCGATCACCGTGAATCCTGCCTCCCGGAGCGCGTCGGCGCATTCACGCCCGCTCGACAGCGACACCTCCCGCTCTGCGGAAAGGCCGCCCATCAGCACCGCCACTCTGGAGGCTTGTCTGCTCGACTTGCCTGCCAATTTTGCCTCGAACAGGTCCTTTTGCGGACCCTTATCTTATGGTTTCTGCACGTCTGCCTATGGCGATGTTACGCCCACGCGCATGATTTCCCACTCTAGCGTCAAACCGCTGTTTTTGAAAACCCTTTTTCTGACCTCTTCGCCCAGACCTTCAAGGTCGGCAGCCGTCGCACCGCCTGCATTGATCAGAAAGTTCGGATGCTTCTCGCTCATCTGCGCGCCGCCCTGCCGCGCGCCCCGCATTCCGGCCTCGTCGATCAGCTTCCAGGCCTTCAGATCGTGGACGTCATCGGCCCGTCCGGTGGAGGAAAAGCCCGCCGGATTGCGGAAGGTGGAGCCTGCCGAACGGTCCTTGACCGGCTGGGTCGCGTCGCGGCGGGCCAACTGGTCGTCCATCCGCGCAGCAAGCG
>NZ_JBARVQ010000547.1:0-1698 GCF_049646345.1 Albidovulum sp.
GCGGTCGGGCCCGTGCGGCAGCATCATGTTGTGAAGCGACATGCCGCCGGGGATGAATCCTCTCGGCTTGGCGTCGTACTGGCCATAGATATTGCCCATCAGTTCCGACATGACATTCTTGTGGTACCAGGGCGGGCGGAACGTATCCTCCATCACCATCCAGCGCTCGCGGAAAAGAACAAAGTCGATATTGGCGGTGCCCGGAACGCCCGAAGGTGCTGTCAGGACGGTGAAGATCGACGGATCGGGATGGTCGAACAGGATCGACCCGACCGGGCAATAGGTGCGCAGATCGTATTTCACCGGGGCGTAGTTGCCGTGCCAGGCGACGACGTCGAGCGGGCTGTGCCCGATCTTTGTCTCATGGAACTGACCGCACCATTTGATGGTGACGGTGGTGGGCGCCTCGCGATCCTCGAAGGCGGCCACGGGTGTCTTGAAATCGCGCCGGTTGGCCATGCAGTTTGCGCCGATCGGGCCGCGACCGGGCAGTTCGAATTTCTGGCCGTAGTTTTCGCAGACGAAACCACGCGCCGGGCCCTCCAGCACCTCGACGCGGTAGAGCAGCCCGCGCGGCAGGATGGCGATTTCCTTCGGTTCCAGATCGATGATGCCAAGCTCGGTGCAGAACCTGAGCCGCCCTTCCTGCGGCACCACCAGAAGTTCGCTGTCGGCGGAGTAGAAATACGCGTCCTCCATCGAGGCGGTGACCAGATAGATATGGCTCGCCATCCCGACTTGCGTATTCACGTCGCCTGCGGTCGTCATCGTCCGCATGCCGGTCAGCCAGGTCAGCGACTGATCCGAATGCGCGACCGGATCCCAGCGGTACTGGCCGAGCGAGATGACGTCATCGACGACATGCGGCGCTGTTTTCCAATAAGGCAGCGGGATCTTTTCATAGCGGCTGGAATGCTTGACCGACGGGCGGATGCGATAGCACCAGGTCCGTTCGTTCTGATGGCTGGGTGCGGTGAAGGCCGTGCCGGACAATTGTTCGCCGTAAAGTCCGTAGTTGCATTTCTGGGGGCTGTTCATGCCCTGGGGCAATGCGCCGGGCAACGCTTCGGTTTCAAAGTCATTGCCGAAACCGGGCATATAGCCTTCAGTCGTGCCGCAGGGCGTGGCGGCCTGCCGAAATCCTGCAGGGGTGGGATGGTTGGTCATGGCGTCCTCCGGATATTAGTTGCGTTTGTAATAGTTAATTTTGTAACTAACAACAGGGGAATCCTGCATGAAGCCTGAAGCGGACTTCGACCTTCATTCTTTTCTGCCCTACCTGCTCAACCGGGCGGCAGAGGAGACGAGCCTCAACTTTCAGAAAGTCTACAAGGATCGCTATGGAATGTTGCGAACCGAGTGGAGAGTGCTTGTCCATCTTGGACGGTATGGGGCGATGACCGCGACTGAAATCGGCAAACGGGCGGATCTGCACAAGACCAAAATCTCGCGTGCGGTGGCGCGATTGTCCGAACGCGGCTTTCTTGTCCGCAAGGAAGATGGTGCGGACCGGAGGCAGGAACTTCTTGAATTGTCCAGAACCGGGCAGGCGGCCTATCGCGACCTCAGCACGGCCGCGCAAGAGCATAATGCGGAATTGGCATCGGGTATGACCGATTCGGAATACGCCGTACTCTTGCGATGCCTCAAAGCCCTGACGGGCCGCTAAAGTTCGTTTCTGTACATACAAACAACCAC
>NZ_JBARVQ010000548.1:0-4766 GCF_049646345.1 Albidovulum sp.
TCGACACCGGAATCCTTGGGCGCAAAGAGCGCAAAGACAAGATCGACGGGCTGGCGGTCGACAGCATCGAAATCCAGCGGCTTTTCCAGCCGGAGAAAGACGCCAACGACATGGTCCAGCCCGTCAAGCCGGGCATGGGGCAGGGCAACGCCATGACCCACGCCCGTCGGCCCGAGGCTTTCACGCTCCTGAAGCGCATCGACTGTATCCGATGCACCCAGACCATAAATGGTCTGGGCGACCTCGCTCAGGTCCTGAAACAGGCGCTTCTTGCTCGTTGCATGGCCAAGGACCCGGACGGCGGCCGGCTTCAGGAGGTGAGAAAGTTCCATTTGCCCTTACTGTTCCCGCACCGGATGCCCGGTGCTTAGCTAGCTGGCCGATGTGTCAATCCAGCCTACGTTTCCATCTTCCCGGCGGTGTACGACACTGACACCGCCATTCTTCTCATTCCGGAACACAAGAAGCGGCGCCCCGGCCAGTTCCATCTGCATGACCGCCTCACCGACCGAGAGAGACGGGATCTGGGTCTCCATCTCTGCGATGATCATCGGCTGCAGGCTGTCGGGTTCCGAATCCGCCGCTTCACCATTCGCGGCGAGCACATACATGGGCGCGCCGGCAAATTCAACCGGCACCGTACGGTCACGATGGTGATCCCTCAGCCGACGCTTGTAGCGGCGCAACTGCTTGTCCATTTTTTCACGGCAGGCTTCGAAGGCTGCGTAGATTTCCGTGGCATGGCCATTGGCGGAAACCGTCAACCCGGTAGAGAGATGTACGGTCGTCTCACAGGAAAACTCATGTGCATCGCGGGCAAAGACGACAGCGGCGTCAGTTGGGCGTTGCGAATATTTTTCGACCGTCTCGGCCAGTTCAGCCCTCACATGGGTCTGAAGGGCGTCCCCCACGTCGATCTGCCTGCCGCTAATTTTGTATCGCATAACACCTCCTTTTTTGGGTGAATTAAGCCCGCACGCCACAACCTATCCGGAGGTGGCGTGTGAGCGGTTTGAAATGAGTAGGTAATTTTCCTTGCGTGCATCCCTCGGCTGGTTCTTGTCTGAAACCTTCCGATGCCGTCGCCCGAACGATGAGGGTATCCGCATGCATTTGTGGTATTTGGCGACAGTTCTGCGGGCGATGTCAACGCCCTCTTTTTTCATTTGCGCGCAAATTGCCTCATCCACAGGTGGTGGACCGGCGGAAACCGACGCGATCCGCCTGAAAGCTGCCGACTGCATCCCGACGATTCGCCACGTCCTGTTGATCGGCATAGGGGGCATATACGGCGCCGCGTTTGCAGAGGGCATTCGGCGCCCTCAAAGCGCCAGTTCTTCAGGAGATGCGGAAGCTTTGGCCCAGATAGACCCGGCGTACATTTTCGTCCTGCACCACCTCATCGGCGGTGCCGCTCATCAGCACTGTTCCATCATGCAGGATATAGGCCCGGTCGACGATTTCCAGCGTTTCGCGTACATTGTGATCGGTGATCAGAACCCCGATCCCCCGGGATTTCAGGTCATGAACCAGATTGCGGATATCCCCGACCGAGATCGGGTCAACACCGGCAAAGGGTTCATCCAGAAGCAGGTATTTCGGGTTGGCCGCCAGACAGCGCGCAATCTCGACCCGCCGCCTTTCACCGCCCGACAGCGCCAGCGCAGGCGCGCGTCGCAGGTGGGTGATCGAAAACTCCGACAACAGCTCTTCCAGCCGCTCGCGCCGCTTGTGGATATCGCTTTCGGTGATCTCCAGCACGGCGAGAATATTGTCCTCGACCGAAAGCCCCCGGAAGATCGACACTTCCTGCGGCAGATAACCGATGCCAAGCCGCGCTCGGCGATACATCGGCAGACCAGTCACGTCGCGGCCGTCGATTGTCACCTGCCCGGCATCGGGCGCGATCAGCCCGGCAATATTGTAAAAACATGTCGTCTTGCCCGAGCCGTTGGGGCCAAGCAGCGCCACCACCTCGCCCCGTGCAAGATCCAGCGAAACGTCTCGGATCACCGGGCGGCGGCGATAGGCCTTGCGCAGATGCTTGACATGCAGGCCTGCGCTGCCCTCGGCCACGGTCAGTTCGGGACGCCTCGCCATCACTTCTTCCCCGGCAGAAGGATCGTCTTGACGCGCCCTTCCATTTGCCCGGTTCCGGTGTCCAGATCGACAACCAGTTTCTGGCCGGACATCGTACTGCCCGCCTGGGTCAACAGGACATCGCCGGTCAGGACGACCTCTCCGGCGGCAACGGTATAGACCGCCTCCTGCGCTTCGGCCGCTTCAGGGCCGCTGACCATCGTGACACCGCCTGTCGCGTGCAGGCGTTCGATCTCGGTCTTGTCCTCGGTCCCGTATTCAACCTGAAGCCGCGGTGCGGTCAGGCGCATTTCGCCCTGGATGACGATCACGTTCCCGGTAAAAATCGCGGTGCCGTCATTCTGGTTGACGTCCAACTGATCGGCCGTCACTTCGACCGGCTGCTTTGTGTCCGCACGGATGCCGCCAAAGGACACCTCGGTGCCTTGGCCAAAGGCCGCAAGCGGCACGATGGCCGCCATGGTCAGGCCTGCCATCAGAGCGCGGAATTGGGACAACATGCAGTACCCTTCACTTCACCGGATCGTATATCATTTTCACGCCATTCTTGAAAACCAGAAGATAGCCGGAATTATCGGCACCACTATGGCTGATTTCCATACTTCCGGCCTCAATCGTGCCATAAGGCGCTTCGGCATCGACCCGCCCGTCCGACAGAAGCTCGGTCCGGTCGAGCGCGCCGTCAAGCCCGGCCGTGACAATCCGGTAGCCCGATGAGGTCACAATCACGACACCGCCCGAAAGGACCATGCGTTCGGTTTCATGGTTCAGCATGCCATGGGCCGAGGTAAGGTCGATATGCAGGCCGCCGGGCGTGTCATAGGCCGCGACCAGATCGTCGGCGACTGAGCCGCCGGTTTCTTTTTCCGGCCATGCCGTTTTCGCAACAACCCGTATCGCCGAACCGTCGCTTGCGACGCTGGAATAGTCTGGTGCGGTCAGGCGCTGATCGCGAACCATTGCATCGACATCGGCTTTGGAAAACGGAAGATCCCCATCGCCGCCGATCTTGCGCGAGAACAGGAACAGGGTCGACAGGATGACAAGCGCCAGCAGAGGCAAAGTGATCTTCAGCCAGAAGATCACCCGCGAATAGACGTTGTCGGATTGCGTCATCGGCTCAGGCCACGCCAGCGCGAAGGCAGTCATGGATGTTCAGGATGCCGGTCGCGCGGCCCGCGCCTTGCGGGTCGACGACAAACAGGCAGGTGATCTTGCGGTCCCGCATGATCGCCACCGCCTTTTCGGCGACCGAGCCCGGATCGATGGTCCGGGGCGCGCGGGTCATCACTTCGCCCGCCACGTGTTCCAGAAGCCCCGCCATGTGGCGGCGCAGGTCGCCGTCGGTCACGATGCCGGTCAGCCGCCCGGTCGCATCGGTCACACCGACGACGCCGAAGCCCTTCTGGCTCATCACCAGCAGCGCATCGCTCATGGGTGTGGTTTCGGTCACCAGCGGCAGCGCGTCGCCGCCATGCATCAGATCGGCCACTTTCAGCAGCCGCGCCCCCAGCTTGCCGCCGGGATGGAAGGTGCGGAAGTGTTCGGGCGTGAAGCGACGGTGCTCCATCAGCGCGACGGCCAGGGCATCGCCCAGCGCCAGTGTCATGGTGGTCGAGGTCGTGGGCACGATCCCGGTGCCGCAGGCCTCTTCGGTAGCGGGCAGCAGGATCGCCACATCGGCCTGCACCAGCAGGGTCGAACCCGCCCGGCTCGCCACGCCAATCAGCGGGATCGAAAAGCGTCTTGTATGGGCGATGATGTCGGAAAGCTCGGGCGTTTCCCCGGAATTCGACAGGACAAGCGCAACATCGCCCTCGGTCACCATTCCCAGATCGCCATGGCTGGCCTCTGCGGGATGGACATATTGCGCGGGCGTGCCGGTGGAGGCGAGCGTCGCCGCGATCTTGCGCCCGACATGGCCCGACTTGCCCATGCCGGAAACGATGACCCGCCCCCTGGCCTTCAGGATCAGGTCGACGGCGGCCGAGAAACTGTCACCCAAAGCTGCCGACAACGCGGTCAGGCCCCGCGCCTCGATCTCGATGACGCGGCGGGCGGTGGCAAGAAAGGTCTCGGCATCGGTCATGGGTCAGTGCCTGTAAATGTCGGCGGTGTCGTCCCAGCCCATCAGGTCCAGAACGGCGCGGGTGGGCAGGAAGTCGAAACAGGCCTGCGCGAGGTCTGTGCGGCCTTCACGGGCCAGCCGCGTATCCAGTTCCGCCTTCAGCCGGTGCAGATAGAGCACGTCCGAGGCCGCGTAATCCTGCTGCGCCTCGGTCAGCAGCGGCGCGCCCCAATCCGAGGTCTGCTGCTGTTTCGACACATCGACCCCCAGAAGTTCCTGCAACAGGTATTTCAGCCCGTGACGGTCGGTGAAGGTGCGGACCATCTTCGATGCGATCTTGGTGCAGTAGACCGGCGAGGTGGTCACGCCGAAGGCGTTCTTCAAGGCGGCAATGTCGAAACGGCCGAAATGAAAGAGTTTCAGCGTGGCGGGATCGGCGAGCATCCGCTCCAGATTGGGCGCGCTGTTCTGTCCCTTGGCGATCTGCACCAGATGCGCGTCGCCGTCGCCCGATGAAAGCTGCACGACACACAGCCGGTCGCGGCGCGGGTCAAGGCCCATCGTCTCGGTATCGATCGCGACAACAGGGCCAAGGTCC
>NZ_JBARVQ010000549.1:0-6130 GCF_049646345.1 Albidovulum sp.
GCCATATAGCCGATCAGGCCGCGCGGCTTGCCGATCCGGTCCATCACCTCATCGCAGGCATCGATGCACAAGGCGCAGGTGATGCATTCCAGTTGCTGGCCTTCGCGGATATCGATCCCCACCGGGCAGACATTGACGCAGGCCATGCAGTCGATGCAATCGCCCTGTGCCACATCCGTCTCGGCCGCCTTCAGCTTGCCGCGCGGCTCGCCTCGCCAGTCGCGATAGGCGACGACCAGTGTATCCTCATCCATCATCGCCGCCTGAATGCGCGGCCAGGGGCAGGCATAGATGCAGATCTGTTCGCGGGCGAAGCCACCGAAAAAGAATGTGGTGAAAGTCAGGATCGCCATTGTCGTATAGGCGATTGGGTGGGCGTTGCCGGTGACCAGATCAACCGCAAGGGTCGGCGCGTCGGTAAAGTAAAAGATCCAGGCCCCACCGGTCGCAAGGCCGATCATGAGCCAGATGAACCACTTGGTCAGCCTGAGCCGCCATTTGCGGATATCCCATTTGGCGTTCCACAGGCGCACGCGGGCGTTGCGGTCGCCCTCAACCCAGCGTTCGACTAGGATGTAGAGGTCAGTCCACACAGTCTGCGGGCAGGCATAGCCGCACCAGACCCGGCCAAGGGCCGAGGTGAAGAGAAAGAGCCCCAGCCCCGCCATGATCAGCAGGCCCGCGATGAAATAGAATTCATCGGGCCAGATCTCGATCATGAAAAAGAAAAAGCGCCGGTTCGCCATGTCGACCAGAACCGCCTGATCGGGCAGGTTCGGCCCCCGGTCCCAGCGCAGCCAGGGCGTGATGTAGTAGATGCCCAGAGTGATCGCCATAATCACCCATTTCAGATTGCGGAACGCGCCACTCACGCGGCGCGGGAATACCGGCTCGCGCGCTGCATAGAGCGCCGGAGGATCCTGTGGCTGATTCATATGATCCAACTTTATCTGTTCGCAGCCCGCTTATCGCAGCCGATGTCTGGCCGATCATTGACACAGATCAAGTGTAACTGTGGCCTGGACAGGGGCAAATGCGTCTTTCCGCCCCAATAGGTCAGGGAACCGGGCCGCCAACCCGCATAAACCACCAAGAAGGTTTGATTCAGCCGCAGGGCGGTTTATGTCGGATCGGAAAGTGATTTCAAACTTGTATATGGACAGGGAAGCGGACGAAGCATGGCAAGGATCATCGGGGCGGTCGCGATTGCATTCCTGCTATTCATGCTGGGGATGGTCCTGGGAATAAAGTCGCTGCCGCCGGCAAAGCAGTTACAGGATGTGATTGCCTCGGCGGGGCAGATGAAGTCGCTTGCCGTCGCCGCATTCAAATCGCGTCCCGATCAGCATCTCAGCCGCCGCTGGTATCCCGACGATGGCGTCACTATCGCGGATACCGACAGGATGGCGCCGGGTGTGACCTTTGTCTCTGGCCTGTTCGGACAGCGGCTTGGGTTCCGGCTGTTCGGCGCGGATGGTCAGGTTCTTTACGACTGGCCCATAGATTTCTTCCAGATCGCGCCTGAAAAGATGCAGCACCGCTATCACGCGCTGATCCACGGCGCGCTGCTTTATCCGAATGGCGATGTTGTCGCCAATCTCGACGGTCGCGGCATGGTGCGTTTCGATGCCTGCGGACGGATCAAGTGGATGAACGAAGACCGCTCCCATCACTCCATTTTTGCGGACGAAACCGGCACTTTATGGGCCCCGATCGGGGTCGCCGACTATAACAACCGGGCGTTTGCCAACACCACGATCCGGCTTGACAGGATCGCCTCCTTCGACCCCGAAACGGGACAGAAACTGTCCGAAATCGATCTGGTCGACGCGATTGAGGCATCCGACATGATCGGGCTGATTCAGGATTACTACCGGCTGAAGGACGATGTCGTACACCTGAATGATGTCGAGGTGCTGAGTGCCGAGCTCGCCCCGGCATTCCCGATGTTCCGGGCGGGTGATCTGCTGCTGTCGCTGCGCAATCTCAACCAGCTCTGGGTGCTCGACGGCAAAACGCATGCAATCAAGTGGGTGTCTGCCGGAGCAACCCTCGGCCAGCACGATCCGGATTTTGAACCTGATGGCACAATCTCGGTGCTCGACAACCGCCCTCTCGCGCCGATCACCGCGCCTGACGGCTATCCCGGGGCCCATGGCGGCAGCCGCATCCTTGCCATCGATCCGGCAATCGGGACGCATGAAACGCTGTACCGTACCGACGCACGGAACACGTTCTACACCCCCTATCGCGGCAAACATCAGAAACTGCCGAACGGCAATCTTCTGATCGCGGAAACCGATGCCGGTCGGGCGTTCGAGGTGACACCGGCGGGCGAGGTCGTCTGGTCCTTCGTCAACGGCTGGGACGCAGAGACTGTCGGCTGGGTCCTAGATATCGGCCGCTACCCGGCCCAATACGGCGACTTCGCCGGGCAATCCTGCAACTAAAGCGTTTCGGGTTTTCGTTGAGATAACAAACAGCAGAAATCGAACGAAAAAGGTTCGAATTCTGATTCAATGCAAGCCCGAAACGCTATAGTCTCCGCTGCGCTCGACCTGTTAACGCTCAAATAGGCGCGGAAGCATCGCGATAAGATGTGCGAAGATCGTAGAGCGTGCGCTTGTGTCTTGGCCGATCACCATCGCTTGACGAATGCGGTATCTCCCCCGGATCGGTCTGCTCCGGCCGGATTGCTCTGCGCCGCACCCCGGACGCACATCTCCAGGAATTTGGCGGTCCGATTTCTGCAAAAAAGAAATCGGGCCGAAAACTATGAAAGTTTCCGGCCCCTAGACTGTCGTCCCTGCCCGTCGCGTCAGAACGGAATTTCGTCGTCCAGATCGGCCCGGCTACCGCCACCGCCGCCGCCCGACGATCCGCCACCATAACCACCGCCCTGACCGCCGCCGCCATAGCCGCCCGAAGATCCGCCACGATCATCGTCAAAGCTGCCGCCACCGCCGCCACCGCCGCCTTCGCCGCGACCATCCAGCATCACCAGCGTCGATGAGAAGTTCCGCAACACGACCTCGGTCGAATAGCGGTCGGCCCCGGACTGGTCCTGCCATTTGCGCGTCTCAAGCTGGCCTTCGATATAGATCTTCGACCCTTTGCGCAGATACTGCTCGGCCACCTTCACCAGCCCTTCGGAAAAGATCGCGACCGAATGCCATTCGGTCCGCTCGCGCCGTTCGCCGGTATTGCGGTCACGCCAGTTTTCCGACGTCGCAATGCGCAGGTTGCAAACCTTGCCGCCGTTCTGGAACGACCGCACTTCCGGGTCGCGCCCGAGATTTCCGACCAGAATGACCTTGTTCACCGATCCCGCCATGCCGGGTTCCTCCTCCGCGATTCTCGTTTGCCCCGTTAGACCATCCGGTGCCGGTCAAGAAAAGCACTCTTGGTTAAGAAACCCATAATTCCCCCGCGGAACCGCCGGCAAAACTCTGCGTACAACTTCGGTTGCAGGGCGGCCGAACCCCGGGCCCTCAACCTTCAGTGCAATGGAGGGGCTGGACCATATCCCCCAGATCGGTCGGGCAAGCCGCGACACCCCCGTCGCAGCAGAACCCGGAGATGACAATGACCAAACTCACAGTCACTGCCCTTGCCACGCTGATCGGCCTTGGCCTTGCCGTTCCCACCTTCGCCAGCGACGCACCCGATGCCGCGACGCAGGCAAAGATCACCGAACAGCTCAAGGCCGAAGGCTACGACGTCCGCAAGATCGACAGCGAAGACGGCATGATCGAGGTCTATGCGATCAAGGACGGCAAGATGTACGAACTTTATC
Source organism: Albidovulum sp. (assembly GCF_049646345.1). Classification (GTDB taxonomy): domain Bacteria; phylum Pseudomonadota; class Alphaproteobacteria; order Rhodobacterales; family Rhodobacteraceae; genus Albidovulum. The sequence goes on from NZ_JBARVQ010000549.1 coordinate 3,797, forward strand.
TCGATGCCGACCTGAAGATCGTGAAGACCAAGGAAGAAAGCTGAGCGAAACCGGGCCGGGTGGCACCACGCCGCCCGGCGCGTTCGGAGGAGGGACAAAGATGAATGCTGTACGTGTCTGGGATCCGCTCGTGCGGATCTTTCACTGGTCGCTGGTCGCGGGCTTCACCGCCAATGCGCTGTTCAACGACCCCGAGGGCAAGGCGCATGAGGTGATCGGCCTTGCTGTGCTCGGCCTTGTGGCGGTTCGCATCGTCTGGGGGCTGATCGGCAGCCGCCATGCAAGATTTGCCGACTTTCCCCCGTCAATGTCAGCCTCACTCGGTCAGGTGACCGAAATGGCAACCGGCCGGAAGCGTATCCACAAGGGTCATTCGCCACTGGGCGCTTTGATGATCTACAACCTCCTCATGACGCTGATCGTTATTGGCGCCACAGGCTATATGATGACGACCCTTGCCTTTTTTGGCGTCGGCTGGGTGGAGGAAGCCCATGAGATTGCCGTGACCTGGGCCGAAATCAGCATCGTCGCCCATATCGCTGCGGTCTTCTTCGAAAGCCGCAGGCTCGGGATCAACCTTCCGAAATCCATGCTGACCGGATACAAGGATATTCCGGCAGCAGGGGATGACGGATGACGCAAGAAAAGGCGCCGGCACGGACCAAGGGGGCGGCGATTGTCGCCCTCATGCTGGTTCAGGGGTTTTGCGCCGCATTTTTTCTGACAGATCTGATTTTTGACTTCTTCGAGGAATCAGCCGCCGAAATCCTGACCTGGCATTTCGCGCTGGAGCTTCTGGCCAATCTGGGCCTCGTCGCGGGCGTGATTTTCGAAGGGGCCTATCTGGTGCGCCTTTTGCGGCGGCAGGCCCATGCCGACCGCGCCCTGTCGGTCGCCTCCGGCGCGCTGCACGAGGTCATGGAAGAGTATTTCGAAGAGTGGCGCCTGACCCCGGCAGAGGCCGATGTCGCGACGTTCACGATCAAGGGGTCTTCGATCGCCGAGATCGCCAAGCTGCGCGGATCGGCCGAGGGCACGGTCAAGACCCATCTCAACGCGATCTATCGCAAGGCTGGCGTGAATGGCCGGGGTGAGCTGGTCAATCTTCTGATCGAAGAGATTCTGGGCGGTTCCCTTCTGAAGGATGAAACGGCGGTAACGGCCGGTTGACCGGCGTGCTGGTCCGTCGGGCTGGCCTGCACGCGTTTTTTCGCTATAGTCGCGCCGGAACAGCCGGGTGAGGGGCATATGCAGAAATTCATGCTGGTCGGACTGACCGCCATGGCTTTGTCTGTGGGCGGTGCCGAAAATGGCGCGCGGGCCGAAGGGATCGTCTTTGCCAAATCCGGCTCGTCTCCGACCTCGCGGCTGGCAATGTTCCGCAAGCAGACCCAGGTTCTGGATAGCCGTGCGGCGACGCAATATGCCGCCTCCACCCGCCTGACGCCGCATGGCAAGGACGGCAAGACGGTTGCAACCGCGATCCCGTCCTATTCCGGCCGCTACCGGGGGCTTTACCTTGATGCGGCGAAACAGGCCGCCCGGCGGCATGGGGTGCCCGAGGATCTGTTCCTGCGCCTTGTGCAGCAGGAATCCGGCTGGAACGCCAAGGCCGTATCGCACAAGGGCGCCACCGGACTGGCGCAGCTCATGCCCGCGACGGCGCGGCGGCTGGGGGTCGACATGCACGACCCGCATGACAATCTCGACGGTGGCGCACGTTATCTGCGCATGATGTACGACCGGTTCGGCGACTGGAAACTGGCGCTGGCCGCCTATAATGCCGGGCCCGCAGCTGTCGAGAAACATGGCGGCGTGCCGCCCTACCGCGAAACCAAAGGCTATGTCCGGGCCATTCTGGGCAGCTGATTGCCGCACGGGGACAAAAGCTATTCCGGTTCGTCCCTGATTTCGTACTTTCTCGGGATGCCTTTTGTCGCCTTTGCCCAGAGGGTATCGACGGCACGCGCCTGGTGCGCATCGAAGGCCGCCCGGTCGGTGAAAGCCTCGCTGACGGCGAAACGGGTCGGGTCAGAATGTGACCTCAGTACTTCAAATCTGATGCATCCCGGTTCGGCCCGCGTCAGCCGGACATGCTCGGGCAGAAGCACGGCAACGCGGTCCGCCTCCTCAAGGCTGCGGCAGATCAGAAATCCGGATAGCGTGATACGCGACATCGGCCGGGCTCGGGTTGTTTCCTGCGTGCTGCCATGGTTTTGGCGGTGAAAGTGGATCAGGTCAATGCCGGGCACGGCAATAGCATGGTCTGCATCCGGAGAAGATCGGCTCGTTTGTAATTAAAGCCCTGTGCATCGCGAGGTGACATCTACATGC
>NZ_JBARVQ010000550.1:0-2516 GCF_049646345.1 Albidovulum sp.
CTGATCAATGAAGATGGCGGGCCAGAGTGCGACAAGGCCACGACCAAGATGCTGCTTCTGTCCTTTGGACTGGCCGAGGAAGAGGCGGCAGAAATTTCCGAACTGCCTCTCCCGGAACTGACATACCGACCCGGCCTGCTTGCGCGGTTCCGCAACCCGGATGTAACCGGGTGATGCGGCAGGGACTTGCAAGGCCTACGTTCGGTGGATGAGCGAAAAAGATTGCGGATTGATGCCACCGGCGCGTGCTGCGATGCCGACCGCCCGGTTCTTCGAGGGTGGAGAAGGTTGGGTTTTGTCAGACAAACTCGACTTGAGGCGGGAGAGGGCGCCGTCTAGCTTCCGGGGATGACAAAACGCCCCCCCTTCAAGTACTTCAAAACAAGTCCTGAGATCATCCGCTTGTCGGTAATTCAGTATGTCCGGTTTCCCCTCTCGCTGCGGAACGTCGATGATCTGCTGCACGAGCGTGGTATTGAGGTGAGTCACGAGACTGTCCGGTTCCGGTGTAACCAGTGCGGCCCATTGTTCGCCGACGAGATACGGAAGCGCCGGATCGAGGGGATGAAATCGAGCTGTTGGCAGTGGCACCTCGACGAAGTGTTTGCGAAGATCAACGGCGAGCGGCACTAGCTTTGGCGGGCCGTTGAGCACGAGGGTGAGGTGATGGAAAGCTATGTCACGAAGACCCGTAGCAGACAGGTTGCATTGCGATTTGAACTAATATCGGTAATGCGGAACATGATGTGCCTTCGCCGCCAGTGAGCATCTTTCGGCACCGAAAAGGTCAATTCACCTTTGCCAACTGCGAAATCCTTTGAAACTTCTTTCTATAGGCAGCAGGAGACATGCCTGTTCCCCGTTTGAAAACCCGGCGGAAAGACGCCGGATCTTCGTAGCCAACTGAGATTCCGATGTCATCGCTGGTAGCATCATCCGTTTCAAGCATCTGTTTGGCTTCCTCGATCCGCAGGGCCTGAACATATTCGATGGGCGTAAAGCCGGTTGCGGCGCGAAACCGGCGCGAAAATGTGCGCGAGTTCAAACCCGACTTTTGCACCATTTTTTCCACAGGCTTGCTCGTCGCATAATTTTCCGCGATCCAAAGCTGGCACTCCGTTATCGGACCATCGCTCGACTCCATCGGCCTCGTCATAACCGAGTAGGGAGATTGCCCCTCTGAATGTCCGCTTATTAGAAACACCTTCGCCGTCTCAATTGCTGTTTTGTACCCACAGTATTTGGCGATCAAATAGACAGAAAGGTCGTGCCACGCGCTGACCCCGCCAGCCGTCACAAGCCGCTCGCCCTCGGCGGCCAGGCAGAGAATCGATTCATTGCGAAACGTAATTTTCGGGAAGTGGCGCTGAAACATATCACGATAGGCCCAGTGCGCGGTGGCTTCTTGTCCGTTGAGTAGCCCGGACTCCGCCAACAACAATGAACCTGAACAAACTGATGACAACAGCGTGCCTTCGGAATGCACCTTCTTGAGCCACCCTATCTCGCACGGGTACCGCCCCTTGGGCACATCATAGATCGATGTGTACATGTCACAGACAACAACAGCATCCGGTGTTTCGATATCGCCGACCCCCGCATGGGGCACGACAGGGATATTCCCGACACAATGAAAGGGCTTGCCGTCCGCGGACACAATCTTGACATCCAGCAGTTCGTCACCAGGCGCGCCACTTATCATGTCCGGATAGACCGCGCCTGCAGACATCAGGACGTCGTAGAGTCCATAGAGGACAGATGCCGATGTTTCTGGCGTGGCGAGCAGGGCGATTGTCGGCTTGCGAGTTGCGGACATGATGGCTCCTGTCAGATTTGGCACGGTTCTGGCACTTATGCCATATCCACATGTCCACTATGCCATCAGTCTGACAAAAGCGCCACTGAATGCCACAAGCCGAGCGCTCTAATCTGAGGTAGTCATTCAACAGGAGCGGACAGATGAGTGGAACTGAAAGAGGCAAATCAACGGATCTACATCGGATTTCAGGCGAGGTGCTTCTGCCCGGCAGTGCGGCGTATGACGTGGCCCGTGGAGTCTGGAACGCGATGATTGACCGTCGCCCTGCTTTGATCGTGCGATGCAGAAATCGTTCGGACGTTATCGCCGCGGTCAACCATGCGCGCAAGCACAACCTGCCGGTCTCGATCAAGGGCGGCGGCCACAATGTCGCTGGGCATGCGGTTTGCGATGATGGCGTGATGATTGATCTAAGTGGTATGCGCGCGGTTTCGGTGGACCCCGAGAAACACATCGCACATGTTGATGGTGGCGCCTTGTGGGGTGATGTCGATGCTGCGGCACAGGCCCACGGTCTGGCAACTCCCGGCGGGCTGATCTCCGATACCGGCGTGGCGGGGCTCACGCTGTCAGGTGGGATTGGATGGCTTCGGGCAAAGTACGGGCTATCGATCGACAATCTGATCGCAGCTGAGGTGGTCACTGCCGACGGGCAACTTCTCATCGCGAGCGAAGATGAGAACGCAGACCTTCTATG
>NZ_JBARVQ010000551.1:0-1880 GCF_049646345.1 Albidovulum sp.
CCATCATGCCGATGAGGCACTCTACATCACCAATGTCATGCCCTGGCGGCCGCCGCAGAACCGCGACCCTGAGCCGGGTGAGATCGCGATGATGCTGCCCTTCGTCACGCGGCATGTGGAGTTCGTGAACCCTGATGTCATCGTTCTGATGGGCAATACGCCCTGCGCCGCCGCTTTGGGCAAACGCGGCATTCTGCGGCTGCGCGGCCATTGGACCGAGGTTTTCGGGCGTCCGGCGATGCCGATGACGCATCCTGCCTATCTTCTGCGCACCCCGGCGGCCAAGCGCGAAGCCTGGGCCGATCTGCTGGAGATCAAGGCGCGGCTGGGGAAGCGCCCGTGATCGTCGATCCGCTGACGCTTGTCGCGTTCATCCCCGCCGCTCTGGCGCTGAACCTGACACCCGGGGCAGACATGATGTTCTGTTTCGCCCAAGGTCTGCGCGGCGGGCCGCGCGCGGCTGTGGCTGCGAGTGCGGGGATCACGGCTGGCTCGATGCTCAATGTCACGCTGGCGGGGATCGGGCTGGGGGCGCTTGTCGCCTCCATGCCGGGGGTGTTCCACGCGATCCGCTGGGTTGGCGTGGCCTATCTTCTGTATCTTGCATGGCGGACCCTGCGGACGCCCATCGCACGGGGCGATTCCCCTGCCGTGCGTACGTCGCGCGCCTTCCGCGATGGGTTTCTGGTCAATGTGTCGAACCCGAAGGTGATCCTCTTCATCCTCGCCTTCATCCCGCAATTCGTGGACCCCGCGCGCGGCGCAGTGCTGGCGCAGTTCCTGATCTTCGGCATTGTGATCGGGCTTGGCGGGCTGATCATCAACGGGGCAGTTGGCTGCGGGGCAGGGGGCATGGGCCGGGTTCTGGCCCGCAATGCCGGGGTGGAGCGCGGGTTGCGCCGGGCGTCTGCCACCGTGTTTGGCCTTCTGGCCGCGAAACTTGCATGGGAGGGGCGCGCATGAGCCGGATCGACGAAACGAAAGAGGTCATTCCGGTCCGCATTGCCGTCCTGACCGTGTCGGACACAAGATCGATGGCAGAGGACCGGTCAGGCGATACGCTGGTGGCACGGATTGCCGAGGCGGGGCATGTGCTGGCCACCCGCGATATCGTGCAGGATGAGCGGGCATTGATCGCGGCGAAGCTTCGCGACTGGTGTGCCGATCCCGGGATCGACGTGGTGATTTCCACCGGGGGCACGGGCCTCACGGGCCGCGATGTGACGGTCGAGGCGCATCGCGATGTCTATGAGAAAGAGATCGAGGCTTTCGCCACGGTCTTCACCATCGTCTCGATGCAGAAGATCGGCACCAGCGCGGTTCAGTCCCGCGCGACGGGCGGTGTCGCCATGGGCACTTACCTGTTCGCGCTGCCGGGCAGTCCCGGTGCCTGCAAGGATGCTTGGGACGAGATATTGAAATGGCAGCTCGACTAACGCCACCGCCCCTGCAATTTCGTGGAGATTATGCCCCGTCTCGACGAACATTTGCGCCGGAAGTAACAGCTTCGCGCGTTTTGTGCTTTAGGCTTGGAGGAATTCGTCCCCGGGTCTAGGATTTGACTGGGACAAAAGTAACGGTATCGCATGCGTTTTCTGACACGCAGCCTTCTTGGGCTGCTCCTTACGGCGATCACGATCGCGCTTCTGGCTATGGCCGGGGCCACGCTGAAGTCGGCGATCGATATCCGCAATGCGGATGAGGGGGCCTCGCGCCCCGCCGAAGAGCGTGTCTTTACCGCGCGCGTCACCACATTGCAGCCGACAAGCATCGCACCGGTGATGACCGCCTTTGGCGAGGTGCGCACCAGCCGCAGGCTGGAACTGAGGGCCAATGCAGCGGGGCTCATCGTTGAACTGGCACCGGGTTTTGCTGACGGG
>NZ_JBARVQ010000552.1:0-3985 GCF_049646345.1 Albidovulum sp.
AAAAAAATTAACACCCCCCTGAATGAGCCAGTCCCCAGCCGAATTCGCTGTCCCGTCCGGGGCGACCGAGGTCTTCGGCACGTTCAGAGAGCCGCTGTGCGACACCGCCCGCATCTGCCGGAGCAAGGGCAAGTTCACGGGCCAGAAGGCCTGTCACCACAGCGGCTGCATAGGAAGTGCCGGACCGATAGCGTGCCTCGCCCGCCCCGGGAATGAGCAGGTCAACACCGGGGGCCGCAAAATCGACCTCACGCCCCATATTCGCCGACCGGTAACGGCGCTTGCGCGCATCGACCGCGGTGACCGAGATCACATGTGGGTCAGCCGCCGGAAACGCCACATCATCCCGGCTGTCATTGCCGACAGCGGCGACAAGGAGGATACCGCGCCCGGAAGCTGTCTGCATGGCCCGAGCAAGGACCTGGTTGCGTGGACCGGCCAGCGACAGGTTGATCAGCTCCACCCGCTCTGCAAGCAGCCAATCCAGCGCTGAAATCATATTGTCGAGCGGCATCACGTTCGTGCTGCCCCTGCGGACAAAGGCCTCGGCCGCGTAGATCCGGCCCCCCGGTGCGATACCCGCAGAACTGCCCCCGCCACCATTGGCGGCAAGCAGCATCGCAAGACTGGTCGCATGTTCGCTATCGGCAGGTTCCTCACCCGCATCGAGGATCGAGCGGGTGGTAACGGACATGCCGGCGGCCCCGACGACCGTCAGATCAACAGGCCCGTCGATCAGCCCGATCCGAACGGCACGCTGCAACGTGCAATCACCTGTTTCCGGCAACCCCACCATGCTGCGCGCATAACTTCGGCTGGAACCGGCCTGTCGGTAGACGGCGTCGCGATCAACGGCCACATCAATCCCCTTCCGGGCAAGGCGGGCACGCAGGATGGGAACGGTCATGAGCGGGCCGATTTCCGCGACACTCATCGCAAGGTCGAGATTGCCGAATACCCTATGGCGCAAAACATCCCCGCTGATCCGGCGGATTTCGTCCTCGGCCAGCGCCACATCCTGCACCGCGCCAAGGATCAGGATTTCGGCCCGCCGGGTCTGACTGAGCCTGCTCTCGCGGTCATCCCCGTCTGATCTGCGGCCGATCGGTGTTTCGCTTGGCGTTGTGGTGTCGACTTCCGATTTCGGACGCTCTTTGGGTTTCGGTTTCGGGGATTCTTCGCGAACCTTCTGGACCAGCGTCACCTTGCCATCAGTTTCAAAGCGGTCGGACACGGTTGGGCCGATCCCCGCAACGGCCATGAAGGCAGCCGCCACCATTGCTGCCCCTGTCATTCAGCGACACCGGCACTTTCGACCAGCGCAGACGCCGCCCGCAGCGCGGCAAGCGCGTCTTCCTGACTCTGTTCCTCAGAGACAAGAACGCGATAAAGCCCGATTGCAGAGGGTCCGTCGACAACAGACAGATCATTGGCCAGCAGAAGGTCTGAAATCTCTCCTTGTGGCGCGTGCGGCTGGAACGCCACCAAAAGTGTTGCCGCCTGTGTCGGACCACCGGCCTGTTCGTATGTCGGCGCGCGATCTGCGGTCGCTTGGTAGAGAACCGTCCCGAGGGCGACGGATGCCGCCGCAACCGAGGCGGCGAGCAGGCCATAGTGACGCGGCTTCGGCCCGACCGCCCCCATCAAGCGCGCAAGACCAAGCTCTCCTGGCGAATAGGCATCCCCTTCGGACTTGATGCTGTTCCGGATACGCGTCAGCAGATCGCGCTGCTGGCGCAGATCCTCATCCTCGGCCAGTAGCGCCTCGACCTCTGCCTGCTCTTCGGGTGACAAGGTTCCATTCACGTAGAACGGCAGCAGATCCGCACCCCTTTGTTCCCGATCATCCCCGTCCATCATCCGTTCTTTCCTATCTTCAGTCGTGCAGAGAGGCACCGCGTGAGAAGCTGCTTGGCGTGGAAAACCCGGCTTTTGACCGTTCCTTCCGGCACTCCCGTGACCGATGCGATATCGCGATAGCTCATGTCCTCGTAGAACGTGAGTTCGATCGCCAATCGATGTTCCGGTCGAAGCCTGTCCAAACAGGCCCGAACCGCATCCGCATCCTCGGCTGCGACAAGTGCTGTCGCGGCATCCGGGCTGTCGTCGACCTGTTCGGGCAGGTCATCGTGATAGCTCAGCCGCCCTTCCCGTCTGAATACATCCACAACTTTCCGATACGCGATTGCAAAAACCCACGTCCGGACACTCGATTTCCCTTTGAATGCACCGGCACTGCGCCAGACTTCCAGAAAGACCTCATGAACTATGTCGGCGGAACGGAACGGATCGTTCAATTTTACCTGTACGAATCGGAACAGCGGACGTTCGAGCGCCCTGTAAAACCGTTCGAACGCGCACCGATCCTTTCGCGCGATCGCCTCGACGAGGTTATCAAGGTCCTGATCAACCATTCACATACCATGCCGCAAAACCCCGACAGGCCTTCCAGCCCCGGACGCGTCAGATCAGGTTAACATCGTTAGCTCGCGGAAGCGAAGCATGGCGTTACGTCACTCAGCAGCGAGCCCTTCGGTGAACTGAAGCCGCGCGAGGCGGGCATAGAGGCCGCCTTCGGCCACCAGCGCATCATGCGTGCCGGTGGCGACGATACGACCATGATCGAAGACAACGATGCGGTCGGCTTTCTTTACGGTCGCCAGACGGTGGGCGACGATCAGCGTGGTGCGGTCCTTCGAAACAGCCTCGACAGCCTTTTGCACTGCACGTTCGCTTTCGGCATCCAGCGCCGATGTCGCCTCATCCAGAAGCAGCACGGCGGCATCGCGCAGAATGGCGCGGGCGATGGCGATGCGTTGCTTCTGACCGCCCGACAGCATCACGCCGCGTTCGCCGACATAGGTGTCGTAGCCGTCGGGCAGGGCCGCCAGAAACTCATGCGCCGCTGCGGTACGGGCGGCTGCCTCGACTTCATCGTCAGTCGCGTCGGGACGGCCGAAACGAATATTCTCGCGGGCGGTTGCGGCAAAGATCACCGGGTCCTGCGGAACCAGCGCCAAGGCGCGGCGAAACTCCGATCGCGCCATATCAGTCAGGGCCACGCCATCGAGCGTGATGCGCCCCTTGTCAGGATCATAAAAGCGCAGAAGCAACTGGATTACAGTGGTCTTGCCCGCGCCCGAGGGGCCGACCAGTGCCACCGTCTCGCCCGGCTTCACATGCAGATCCATCTCATCCAGCGCCGATTGTTCGGGGCGGGCGGGATAGTGGAAGGTCACACCTTCAAAGGCGATCTCTCCGCGCGCCGGGCGCGTCAGCGCCCTGGGCGCTGCGGGTTCGGCAACGCTGTCGGTGACATTCAGCAGTTCGGCCAGCCGTTCGGTGGCCCCTGCTGCGCGTTGCAGCTCACCCCAGATCTCCGACAGGGCCGCGACCGACCCTGCCGCCATGATCGCATAGATGACGAACTGCACCAGTTCGCCGGGGCTCATCACACCCGCCCGCACATCACGGGCCCCGATCCAGAGAACACCGACAACACCGGCGAAAACAAGGAAGATGACAGCGACCGTCATCGCCGCACGGGTGCGGATACGGGCCTTGGCCGAGAGAAACGCTTCTTCCGTCACCCGGCCGAATTCAGCCCGGCTTTCGGTTTCATGCGTGAAGGCCTGCACGGTCTGGACCGCGCCGAGGGATTCCGACGCCGCCCCGGACGAAGCGGCAATCCAGTCCTGGTTCTCGCGGGAAAGGCGGCGCAGGCGACGGCCCTGGGTGATGATCGGCACGAGCACCAGCGGCACGATCAGCAGAACGAGGCCTGTCAGCTTGGCTGAGGTGAACAGCATCAAAACGATGCCACCCAGCAAAATCAAAAGGTTGCGCAAAGCGACCGAAACGGATGAGCCGATGACCGACAGGATCAGCGTCGTATCAGTGGTGATGCGGCTGACCACCTCGCCGGTCATGATCTTTTCGTAGAATGCAGGGCTCATCCCGATCACCCGATCGAAAACCGCCTTGC
>NZ_JBARVQ010000553.1:0-2605 GCF_049646345.1 Albidovulum sp.
GCACATGGGCCGCGCGATGCGCAAGGTGGGCCTCTTGCCCCTGACCTTCGCCGCGCGTCCCGGCGCGCCGGGGTCGAGCTTTCATGTCGGTGCGTCGGTGCCGATGGCGGCCGAGCCGAAGGCCGGGCAATCCGATCCGCTCGGCCGCCCGCTTGGCTGGGACCGGCTGCACCTGATCGACGCCTCAAGCCTGCCCGCGATCCCGGCGACGACGATCACCTTTTCGGTGATGGCCAACGCTCACCGGATAGGAACGCTGGCGCCCTGAGAGGTGCTTGGCCGACGAAGACCTGGCCCCCCCCGTGTGATCAGGCCACGAGAGTTGGTGTTTGATCCCGGGGTTTTATGGTGCGAAGGCCCTCATCCCAGATGCAGCAGAAGGGGATTCTACTTCGACCGAAGCGGTCGCAGAGTAAGTCCGCGGCACTTGGGTGCGACCCAAAACTTACGGTAGTCTTACGGGGCAAGCGTGTAACAACAAAGCACCTTGCGAGGCTTGCCGTAAGTTTCTGTTTTTACTGATTTGTTTGGTGGAGCCAATCGGGATCGAACCGACGACCTCTTGAATGCCATTCAAGCGCTCTCCCAACTGAGCTATGGCCCCACCGGAGGTCCGGGTGTTGCCACCCGCGTGTGGCGCGATATAGGCAACGCGGTCGGGCGGCGCAAGCGAAAAATCAGGTATCGAAAAAGATTGAAGGGGCGGTCCCGAACGACAATGGGCGCGGTGTTGCCGCGCCCGTAATCCTTGCTTGCCACAGACAAAGCGGCTGCTTTGGTCTTGCCTCAGTTGTCGTCGTCGTTCGTCGCCACATCGGCGATTTCGTCGAGCGAGACATCATCGTCTTCGTCATCCTCGAGCAGATCATCGTCGATATCGGCGTCACCGGTATCATCGTCGAGATCGGTGTCGTCGGTCAGATCGTCACTTTCGAGATCTGCTGCCTTCGGGGCGGCCTTTTCGCTGATCAGCGCACGGCCACGGCCGGCGACAAGGCTTTCGGCGGTGAAAGTATGACCGCATTCTGGGCAGGTCATCGGATCGCGCTGAAGGTCGTAGAACCGGCTGGCGCAATGCGGGCAGAGGCGCTTGACGCCCCATTCGTCCTTGGGCATGGAACACTCCTTCAGTGCACGTCTATCTGAGAGTCGGTGCCAACTGCCACATGTGCGCGGGGCTGTCAAAGGCTTTTGCCGGGAATCTATGATCGGTGAGCTTTGGCCTTTTCCTCGTGAGAGGCGTCTGTAATCTGAGGATACGGAAGGACTGAAATGAATCAGCGTATTCTACCCGGCGATCCGCCCGTCGAACTGACGCTGCGTCGGTCATCCCGCGCGCGGCGGTTTTCGTTGCGTGTGTCGCAGCTGGACGGAAAGGTGACCTTGTCGATGCCGGCGCGGGCGCGGGAGGCCGAGGCGCTGGCCTTCGCCTACGGGAAGGCGGATTGGGTCCGGCAAGCCTTGCTTCAGTCAGCCCGTCCCGAACGGTTGGCGCCTGGCCATGTGATGCCTTTCGAAGGCCGCTCGTTGACGGTGAGTGTTGCCCCAGTCCGGTCCGTGTGTATTCTCGGCGATGAAATTCTGGTTCCGGCAAGCGCTGCCGATGTCGGGGTCAGGGTCCGCGCGTATCTGAAGCTCGCCGCTCGGCAACGTCTGCAGGCGGCCAGCGAGGTCTATGCGGGCAGGCTCGGTCGGTCGTTTGCGCGTCTGACCCTGCGCGATACCCGGTCGCGATGGGGATCCTGCACGGCGGATGGCTGCCTGATGTATTCCTGGCGGCTGATCATGGCGCCGCAGGACGTGCTGAACTATGTTGCGGCACATGAAGTCGCGCATCTGGAGGAGATGAACCATTCGGAGGCGTTCTGGACGGTCGTGGGGCGGCTCATGCCGGATTATGCACGGCACCGGCGCTGGCTGCGGACCCATGGGCCATCCTTGCATCGGGTGGATTTCGGTGACTGAGCGGTTTATTCCGGGGTGTCTGTTGAACGTCGGGGGCGTATTGTGACGAAGTCCGGCACCCTTCCGCAACCACGCCCCGCTGATCCCGGCCTGGCCTCGCATGACCGGTTGTACCGATCCTTGCGCCAGCAGATCATGCACGGCGAATTAGCGCCGGGGCAGGCGCTGACGCTGAGGGGAATTGCGAAAACCTATGGGGTGTCGATGACACCCGCGCGCGAGGCGATGCGGCGGCTGGCGGCAGAAGGGGCGCTGACCTTGTCGTCTTCCGGCCGGGTGACGACGCCGGAACTGTCAAATGAGCGGATCGAGGAACTGGCAAGCCTGCGCGCGCTGATCGAGACGGAGCTGGCCAGCCGTGCCTTGCCTCGTGCCCATTGGGCACTGATCGAGAGGTTGCAGGCGATCAATATGGCCAATGCCGAAGCCGCTGTGAAGCGCGATGCGGTGGCCTATATCCGCACCAATCTGGAGTTCCACCGCACCCTCTATCTGCGCGCACAAGCCCCCGCGATGTTGGCGGTGGCCGAGACGGTATGGTTGCAGCTGGGTCCCACGATGCGGGCGGTTTATTCCCGTATTGCGAGGTCCGAACCGCCGCAGCACCATCGGATGATCCTCGCGGCGTTGAGGGCAGGTG
>NZ_JBARVQ010000554.1:0-7964 GCF_049646345.1 Albidovulum sp.
CGCCGGGATCGTCTGCTGCGCCCTCCCGCAACCAATCCAGCCCAAAAATCTAATCGATTCAGTGACTTGCCGGAGCTCAAGTAATTTCGGCTTCAATGGCTTCTACAAAATCAATGGCTTAGGCCCATAGGTGCAAATCACCACGCAACCAATTTTGTCGGACCGCGATGGTGTAGGGCATGTTTCTAGGCCCATCTCGGGTGCCAGCAAAAGGCTTGAGCGAATCCTTTCCGTATGTTTTCCTCAACCGTATTCAGTTTTTAAGGCGAATTTCGAGGGGGGGGGAGTTGTTTCATTTCATCGATGCTGCGCTTTGTCCGCGCGGCAGCGCAGCCCAAACTCCGATATCTCCGTGACGCTTCCCGCCGGGGTTCAGGACGCGATCCAGAAGCGCATGGTGTCGGACGGCGCCGATCAGGGGTTCTTCGGCTACAAGTCTTGGTATCCCCTGCAACTGGCCGAGAAACCAAGTGGCGAGAAGCTCTACGGCAGCGATGAACGCGCAACCTACTACGGCGAGATCCGGGGCTACTATCCGGCGGGAAATGGCTACTTCCAGCCTTGGAACAGCACCTTTCACGCGGCCAGCTTTCAGGATCCGAAGGAAAAGGACATCCGGCACCGGAAGCACAAGGGCTTCGACCTTTACGCGCCCTATCTGCCATGGCCGATGGAGATACCAGTCTATGCGCTGGTCAACGGCGAGCTCTCGCAGCGCTCGCAGCACAGCAACTGGAATAGCCTCGGGAACCGCGCTGATCTGAGCTTCTCGGTCAAGATCGGCGGCAAGACGCACGCCATAGTCCTGAGCTACGGCCACCTCTCGCGGTTCGCGCCCGTGCCCGAGGGCCGAAAGATGCGAGGGGCGACGATTTTCGAAGTGAAGGCGGGCGATCTGATCGGGTTCATCGGTAAGTCGGGAAACGCCGACCGGGACCTGGAGAGCAGCTCGAAGGAGCTCGAATTCGGCGTGAACGCCGCGCATATCCACATCAGCGTGCGCACCGGCAGCACCACGCACGACCCCTATCCCATCCTGAACGAGCGCTTCGCCTACCACCCGGACCGCGTCGAGCTGTTCCCCGGCGATCCGAAGAAGTCGAAGGCCCGGCAGTACGACCGAGCGGCATTTGGCAACGACGGGCGGCTCAGGGCCGAGAACAAACTGCTCTACATCAGGGACTTCGCAGCCGGCTTCGACACCGGCACCCGGCCCGGCATCCGGATCGCCGAGCAGCCGAAGGACGAAAACGACCGCAGGCCGTCCCGCGTTCCGTTCCCCGGCGTCTACCGCGCCATCGACACCAATAACACGCGCTACCTGCGTGCCACGCAAAAGGCCTATGCCTTCGCCTCCTCTCGGCTGAACAGCACGAAGGCGAGTGACATCGAACATGTCCGCTACGCGCTCTTCGGCCCGGCGGCGGGCCAGCCGCTCCGCGAACCGTGGTTCAAGGCGTATCTGGAAGCCCGGAACAAGGACGTTTGGGGTGACACGCTGGCAGACAGCCTCGACCGCGCCAAAGGTAATGCCGCGAGCATGGCAAAAGCGACGGCGGGCACGCGCGCGCCCTATGCCGCCGCGATGTTGCTGTCGCTGCACGAGGCGATCTGGATTCTGATGTTCGGTCCGCTGATCTCGGGTCTTTGCCGTCAATGGGCGCTCACCGGAGGCGCGGAACCCCAGACCGGGATCGGCATCCGGGGTCAGGTCATGGCAACGCGCTATCACGAAACGGTCGGCGCGCTGCATGTGGCTTCGCTGAAGGGCACCTCGGTCTTCTCGGTCACCTGCGGCTCGGGCAGCCTGCGCCACGCGACCTTTCCGGAGCCTTCAAAGTTCGAGAACAAGGAAGGCATTGACGCGAAACCCTATGTCTATGGCGTCCTCAAAGACGTCTTCTGGGCCACCCGCGTGCTGCATGCCGTGATACGGCTCTCGGCGGACCGGCTTGAAACGGACAACGCGCTTGTCGCAAAGGTTCAGGCGCGCGTGACGGCGATCTCGGGCAAGGCTCTGGCGCTTGGTGAGAAGGCGACGGGCTATCTCGACGACGCGAAGGTCGAGGCATTCCGTAGCAATGTCCTGAAAGTTCTGGTGAGCAACAACGCGACCCTGTTCGAGGGGGCCACGAAGCTCTCGCGCCACGAGGACACGACCGCCGGGGCACCGCACCAGCCCAACCTAGAGTGGGTCGGGCATATGGGCGACGTGGCATGGTCTAGGGAAACGGGCGGGCTGCGGTATGAATGACCCGACGCTCTTGAAGACCAGCGCTCAGATCTGGGCGGACGGCGAGGTTTCGTTCGAGCGCAAGATCCAAATCCGCATCCAGCATTCCTCGGGCGACAACACCGGCAAGCTGTTATTCGAACTCGACGACAAGGATGGAAATCCGATACCCCTCGAGTTCGATCTCACAACCGACGACGGCATCCGCTTCGAGGTAACCACACCGGGCACACTGAAAACATGCCTCGGCTTCGCACCGGGCGGCGGTTCGGTGCTGAGCAAGGTGATCCTCGAACGAGGCGCGCCGCCCTTCGATCAGACCGCGCCCGCGTGGTCGATCCTGTTCTACTGGGATGTAACAGCGATTGCCTCGGAAGCGGTCGAATCCGCCGACGTCGAAGGCAACAGGATCGACGCGAAGGCAACGGCTATCATCCGCGTCTTCGCCGGGATCGGTATCGTCGACCCGAAGCTGCAGCTCGGCACGTCCGACATCCTCGTCCGCCTCGGGGTCGAGACCTTCATGCTGGACACCGGCTGGATGCCTTTGCCCAGCATCGGCGGCTTCAATCTGTCGAGCGATCCCGACGAGGAGCCCGACACGGACAACGACGGCTTCTGGTCGCCCTGGGAGATGCCGAACCTGCTTCAATGGTTCGAGGAGATCGTCGACACCGGCGATGACATCTTGAAGGAGCTGCCGAAGTACCGTTGGGACCGCGAGCTGCCGATCAACCTGAACCTTCCGCTTGGGCTCAGGTTCGAAGAACAGCGCTTCTCGATCAGCGGCAATCCGGACGACGGCTGGCTCATCGACGCCGATCTGCGTAAGCTGACCGCCTCGTGGGACGGCCAGAAGCTTGGTACGTGGGACGACTTCGCCGTCGGGCTAAGCTATTCCAGCGACCAAAACACCTACGTCTTTTTCGCGCATTTCGCGTCAGACAAGTATCCGAAAGCCGGCGAGGTAGACCCATACACGTTCTCGCTGCCCTTCGAACTACTCACGCTGCAAGCCGAGTGCTGGAGGCTGACACTGGG
This sequence comes from Albidovulum sp., assembly GCF_049646345.1. Taxonomy (GTDB): domain Bacteria; phylum Pseudomonadota; class Alphaproteobacteria; order Rhodobacterales; family Rhodobacteraceae; genus Albidovulum. The sequence continues at coordinate 3,275 of NZ_JBARVQ010000554.1, forward strand.
CCTATTCGGCACAGGCGGCGACGGCAGCGAAGGCAAGCCATTCACTTTCTGTTTCGACGGCGTGCTCGAGGTTGGCGGGCTGAAGATCACATCGGGCCTGTTCTCCAGGGAACCAGTTTACGAGACCGACCTTCGGCTGCATCTGCGCGATATGAGTGTGATGACGGCCGAGGGCAAGGGACTGAAGCTCTTCGCGGGCGAAGACGCCGAACCGTTCCTCGGCTACAAGCTAGACGTCCCGCGAATGACCTTCGTGCAGAAGCTGAAGGACCCGCCGCCGCCCAGCGCGCCGAACGAGAGTGGGTTGGAAATCCTCGACGGCGACTTCACCGCTGGAGAACGATTTCTCATCGCGTGGCAGCAGAAGGGCAACCAGCTGATCAAGGCGCTCGCCTCGGACATTCTGGGCACCGCGCCCGCGGGCAAGGTGCCGGACGACGCGAAGGCCTATCGGGCCGCGCTGGAGGTGGCTTGGTTCGCCGATGGCCCCGATGGCCGCACGACCCAGCTTAGGTTTGACTGGCAGGCGGTCGATACGCCGGACAATCCCGAAACTATCGAGTCCGACAGTCCCCACATCCTGCCGCACGAGGACGTTGCTTTCGATGGTGCCGTTATCGGACCCGGACGGTACGGGCTCGATCTTCCTGGCGTCTCGATCGGCGTCGTCAAGCCCGACACCCACAGCCTGGTCTATCGCCAGGGGCTGGACGGGGACGCGGCCTCCTACATGTTCCTCTGGCCGAACGCGCCGGTTCTCACCAACGATCCGAAAACCAGTCGGCCGCTCGCGAACATCTCGGTCGGCATGTCGCTCCGCGCCGAGGGCGGGCAGCGGCAGGTCCAGGACAGCGACCCGTTCCTCAGCCTCGCCATCGGCGTCACGACCGCACCCACGCCCTTCGCGCTCAGGGTCGTGGGCTGGAAGTCGGGCCAGGGCCCGCAGTTCTTCCGAATCGCGGAGCAGGGCGTTCCGGCAATCATCCCCCAGAGCTACAATACGGCCGGTCCGAATGAATGCCCGCCCCGACCGCTTCCGCGTCCCGCTCCGACGGACCTGGCCTACGAGGCGTTCCAGCCGATCAAGCTCGAAGAGGATGGGCCGTGGCGGCTGATGATCGAGCAGGCGGCGGACAAGGCGATTTCCAAGCTGTTCGGCGAGGCCGTCACGTTCTCGATCACGGATATCCGGCTCAACGAGGGCGACATCCTGATCGTTACGGCTCTCGCGATCGAGCTCTCGAAAGGCACCAAGATCGACGGCGCAGTCACCTTCCGCTTCGACCTAGACGATCTGTCTCTGCGCATCGACGGCGAGGCGGGGCTTGGGCTTTCGGTCGACGTGGACGACACCCCACCCAACTGGGCGGAGAAGCTGCCGCTGGAGGGCGGCAAGGGAAAGTATAAGTACACCGAGACCTCCATCGAACTGCTGAAGGGCCTGAAGCTGGACGGTATCTTCGAGAAGGATAAAGCGACCGAAGATACCGCCGATCTGTTCACCCTCGACATGACTGACGGGCGGATGGTTCTGAAGGCGCCGGAGAATGTCGACCTGATACTACGGAACGACGACGTCGGCGACGGGATGACCTTCCTCGTCACCGAACTCGAGATCGGACCGGCGGGTATCGACGTCGCCGCCTCGATGGTCGCGACGACGCTAAAACTTCCTGGACTGAAGACGCCGTTCCTACTCGAGGAGGCCGCGCTTCGGATCGTCGGCGGCAAATTGCAGGATGTTTCCATCAAAGGCTCGGGCCGGATGCCCGCGCTTCTGAACGAGGCGCCCTTCAGCTTCGAGATGCGCCTCACGCAGGGCGACGACAGCGTCGTGCGGATTGCTGATTTCGAGATCTCGCTGGGCGACGGCAAGGCACCGATCTTCTCGCGCGGGACCCGCTTCCGCTTCGATCTGACGAAGGTCACCATCGGCATGGACGATGCCGGCGGCATCGCGCAGCAGGCCTGGCACTTCCTGATCACCGGCTCGATGCAGTTCGTCCCGGAGGGGGCCGAGTACCTGTTCAACGTGCTAGAAGACTTCCAGTCGATCTCGATGGACTTCCTGGACGCGCCGCTGAGCGACGAGTTCTTCGAGCATGTCGAGCTGATCGCTACGCTGACCGAACCCAAGGTCTTCCCGCTGTTCGCGCTCTTCGAGATGGAGGTCCGCTCGATCGGGTTTCACCCCGCATTCGGACCGTTCGGGGGCAAACCGGCGATCATAATCGGCGGTCAGGCCAAGTTCGCCGATACGGGCGACGTGCTGAGCGCGAAGGTGGATTTCCACCGGATGTATATCGGCTTTCCAAAGCCGGGCGAGTTCCTGCCGCAGTTCTACTTCAAGGGCATCCGTGTCGAGATCGCGTCGGGCGGGTTCAAGATCGCGGGCGAGCTCAGGCACTACGACACCGACCTCCTGAAGGGCTTTGCCGGGTCGGGCACCATCCTGATCCCGGGGATGCCCGAGCTGACGGCCTCCTTCGCGTTCACCAAGCTGCGGGCGGAGGAAACCGACAGTTGGAAGCGGGGCTGGTTCATCGCCGTCGAGGCGGCGAAGATCAGCTACCAGATCGGGCCCTTGCCGATGTACCTCCGCCAGGTCGGGCTGGGCTTCGGCTACCGCTACACCTCGGTGATCATCAAGCGCTTCGAGGAGGAGGACCGGCTGGGGCCGCTGGTCGCGCTGATGAAACGCGAGATCAACAACCACCAGACGCTGGCCGATCTCGACGCCTGGGCACCTGACGCCGAGCGCGACGGCGAGCGCGGGCGCTGGTCGATCGGGCTGGAAGCAGTGTTCTCGATGGCCTCGGCCAACTCTGCCCCGTTCAAGTACAACGCCGCCGAAGAGAAGAAGCTGCAATCGGTCGTCGCGCAGCTTCTGATCTTCCTCCGCTCGGACCTGACCTTCCTCGCGGCGACCAAGGTTTGGTTCCCGGTTAGCGCGGACGATTTCTTCGAGAACCGGTCGGACATGCGACAGCGGCCGTTGGGAATCGGCTTCATGCTCTATTCCGCGCCGAAGAGCCGGCTTCTGATCCATGCCGCGAAAGGCAAAAACCCGTATCTGGGCCCGCCGGGCAAACCGGTTCCCGAGCAGGTCAAGAAGGTGCTCGACCAGTCGCATTTCGAGGCTACGTTTCTCGCCGAACCCGGCCTCGTCCATGCCGAGCTGGGCTGGCCCGACCGGCTGTTCTTCAAGTTCGACATGGGGCTAATGACGCTCGAATGCCGGGGCGGCGTCTTGTTCCGGGTCGAGCGCGGCGTTCTGGTGCAGGGCCTCTATTTCTCGGCGACCGGCAGGACCGAGCTGGGCGGAGGCCTGTCGCTGGGCATCGTCGGTGTCCGCGTTTCGGCCAAGATCACCGTGACGCTGGCGATGCGCCTGATGATCGGAATCCAGCTTGCGAAACCACTCGATTCCAACATCTACGCCGTGGTCGGCTTCTCGGTCACCATCCAGTTCACGATCCACGCCTGGTTCCGGCTGAACCTGCGCTTCGTCAAGATCAGCATCGACATCTATTTCCGGCTCGACCTTCAAATCGTCCTGGTGCTGGAGGTGGGATGGGCTGGTCGGGCTGACCTGGGCTTCCGTGGGCGCGCTACACTCATCGTCTCGGCCTTCGGGCGCAGCCTACAGGTCAAGGTTTCGGTCGCTGTCGGTGCCGACGGCGTCAACAGGGCGCGGAACGCGATGAAGCCCTACATGAAGTCCTATCTGGACGAGGGCGGCATCCCGCCCATCCCCGGTCTGACGCAGGAGCAGTCGCTGTCGAGCCTCGAACGGCGCGAGGCGGTCGCGGTCGAACGCACCATGGCCGCGCGCGGCATGGCGCGGAGCGAAACGCGCGCGATCCTGCGGTCGATGAACCTGGAGTTGCCCGAGGTCGCGAACGGGCCTCTCGCGATGGCCGCCGCGGTCGAGCCGCCAAAGGAGGACGAAACGCCATCCGAACCGCTCGATTTCCGTTTGGCGCTGGCGCGCGGCCAGTCCGACGCGGCGGGCGAGATGCGGCTCTGGTTCGGGTGGATCATGCCCTCGCCCGACACGCCGGCGTTCTACCCGGTGCCGAAGGATTTCGGCGGCAAGACGAAATACGCGGAGCTGAAGGTTCCCGATGACGGCTCCAAGGTCTACGTCATCGAGAAGGACACCAACGGATTCACCTGGAAACCGGCGAATTCTTTCGCACCCATCGACCTCTTTTGCCACCCTCATCTGACAACCAAGCCGGAGAACGAAGACGGCTCGGTCAGCGGAGTGTCGCTCTCGCTCGGCACGCAACTGGCGGGATGCTACCTCCCGGCCGTTGCCGCAAATTACGGAGACGAGAATAACCCGTTCCCCGGCAACTACGACGGAAAATTCGAACTATGCGCACCACGCAAAAAGATCGTCGAACGCCTGCGCGACGACCGGCTCGACACACCGGGTAGCGAGGCCGAGAACCCGCGCCGCCAGCTTGAGGAAGGCCGTCACGACTACGACGACGCGCTCTTGGCCGCCGCCGAGGAACAGGAGCTGGACGATCTGGGCGACGCCTTCGGCGCAGGTGCCCCCGACAAGGACTTGCGCAAGGCGCAGCTGGCCGATCAGGCCGAAGGGACGCAGTCCTATCTGGCCCGCGCCTTCGCCGACGACCTGAAGCGGCTGGCCGACACCACCCGTCTGGTCGGCGGT
>NZ_JBARVQ010000555.1:0-6014 GCF_049646345.1 Albidovulum sp.
AACCGATCCTCGATGATCTCGAAGCCTGGCTCGCCGCGCAACTGACCCGCATCCCCGGCAAATCCGAACTAGCCAAGGCCATCCGCTACGCCCTGACCCGGATCAAGAAGCTGCGCCCATACCTCGACCATGGTAAGCGGCGGCTGCATCCCACTCGGGTTCAGCTTGACGGCTTGAAGTTCCACGGTAGGAGCATCGTCGATGCGGCCTTGCCGATGGCCGGCGGCGATGGCCTCGAGGGTAGCCTTGAGATAGGCGAAGGGCTCGACGCCGTTGATCATTGCGGTCTCGATGAGCGACGCGATGCGGCCCCAAGCGCGCCCGCCTTCGTCGTGCCCGGCGAACAATGCGTTCTTTCTGTTCAGAGCGATGGGCCGGATTTGGTTCTCGACGCTGTTGGAGTCGATCTCGACGCGCCCATCGTGCAGGAAAGTCTGCAATCCGTCCCCGTGACGGTGGATGTCGGCCTCGATCTCGTAGAATTCGGCGATCCGGCGCAGCCCCTCGGCGGCAACCGCCGAGCCGTCGCCGTCGAACACTTCCTTCAGCATAACCGGACGGTCACCTGCGGTCCGCGCGTCGTCAAAAAAGACGACAAGGACGAGGTTGATACGCCGCTGATCTGCGATCCGGAAACAACCGTGTTGCACAGCGGCGCCTGCGTGTTCCGCCGCGCGGGGATGCGGCAAATCTCGGACACGCAATGCCGCTGACAAAACAGCCCCGGCCAGAAGACTGGCCGGGGCAAAGACCCGCCGCATCGGCGGCACCATGTCTGACGTCACTCAGGTGTCACCCCAAGCGCAGGTCAGTAAACAAACCGCTATTCTGCCGGTTCCAGCTGTTTCTTTGGCAGCGGCACCATCTGAGGGCGCGCCAACAAGCCGTCCGGGTCCATACGCTGCTTGACCGCTGACAGCCTTTCCAGATTCGCTTTGAAATAGGCATTGGCCCATTTGTCCAAAGTCGGGTCCAGAAGATTGGCATATGAGCCGCCCGTCCCGGTTGGCAAAGCCGAGGCGTAGAATTTCTTTTGCCACGCCAGACTGCGATCAATGCTGTCCTTGCTGTCCGTCTCGTCCCAAGTCAGCCCGGTCACCATCAGCCAGCGGGTGTCGCGGTGTGGAAAGGCCGTGGCGTCCTGCGCAACATCGTTTATCACGCCACCGGTCTGAAAGTAACGCAAATCAACCTCTCCGGCAGTCCCCGGCCAATCCTGCAAATAGGCTTGCCCCCGCTCCAGGAAGTCCAGGCAGGGCGTGTCCGCCACGTACATCGAGCTTTCGTGGAAATACAGCGGGTCGAGCACTTCGTCGAGATAGACCTGCGCGTCGCGGTAAGACAGTGTCTGGATTTCCGACACGTCTGACGGCGCAAGTGACGCAAAGAACGCCCGGACCGTTTCGGCATCGCCGTGAAACTGCCCAAGACAGGTTGCGACAACCGGCTGATCCGCCGAGCGCCGTGCCAGCGCGACCCGGCTGCCAAAGGCATTGGGGGAGTCGTTCAGCAAGGTCATGACCTGATGCAATGCTTTCGCCGGCGCGTCATGCCATTCAAAGCTGAAAACCGTGACCTTGGTGGCCGGGAAGGTCTGAATCTTTAGCCCCGTGGTCACCCCGAATTGCCCGGCACCGCCTCCACGGCAGGCCCAGAACAGCTCAGGGTCGCTGTCGGCCGTCACGGTGCACAGGTCGCCTTCCACCGTGACCAGTTCCACAGCAACGACCTTGTCGCAGCCCATTCCGTTGCGGCGCATGTTAAAGCCGCTGCCACCCCCCATGACCATGCTTGACACGCCAACCGTCGAACACCGCCCATGGGTGATGGCGCGATTGTGAGGCTCAAGCGTCGTCAACACATCAAGGATGCGCGCGCCGCCTTCGACGTGGAGGATCCCGGTGTCAGGGTCGTAGGTGCAGGTATTCATCGCGGACATGTCCAGCAACAAACCGTCGGTCGTGGAATATCCTGCGTAAGAGTGGCCTCCGGATTTCATGGCGAAGGGAAAATCGTATTCGTGGCAAAAGGCCAGACATTGCGCCACATCATCCGGCGTCTTGCACCGCGCGATGGCCGCCGGGCGTTTGTGGGCATACCGCAGGTTCAAGGTTTGCGACGTTTCAAAATACCCGTCATCCTCGGGGAAGATCAGTGGGGCGGTCAGGGTCATCGACAGAAAGTTCAGGCCAGATTCGGCCAGAACATTCAATTCCAGCGCCCGGGACGGCTTCATTCTTGTGCCGCTGCCCTCGACTTGCTTGATCCCGGACGCCTTCATGCCGGAACCGCGCGAAGCTGCGCCGCCTTTTTCACCAGAGTTTCTTCTAGGTTGAACTTGAACTTGATGCATTCCGGCACGTTGTTCAGGATTGTCATGCCCGAGAAGGCGCAGCCGCCCATGCAGATTGGCAGCATCTTGCAGGTCGAACAGCCTTTTTCCTCGTCGAAAGGCGACCAGTCGTGCCACCGCTGGGCGCAGGGCGAAACGACCTCTTCGGCCAGATCGGGCGGAGGCAGATCGCGCACCTGTCCGAGGCTTAGGGAATGGTCGCCGATTTCGGCCCAGCATTTGTACGTCTCGCCGTCATGGTCAATGACATAGGCGTGCGTGCGGTTCGCGGAACAATAGGTGTTCTTGGGTTCAGGAAAGTGCACATCGGCTGTGGCCTTGAAATTCTTCTTCGCCAGATATTTCTGAACCCGCGCGTCGTGTTCGCCCATTTCAGCCTTGGACAGAAAGACCTTGGAAACGCGTTTGACCTTTTCCGAGTAGGGTTTCACCTGACCAAGATAGAAGGAATTCTGGTGCAGGCCCTCCTGATCCAGAATGTTGATCAGTTCCTCGACACGTTCGATGTTCGTTTTGTCAACGTTTGACCGGATGATCACGGTGCTGCCTGCCTTGTTCAGCAGTTTGATCCCTTCGATGATCGGCCAGAACGTCCCATTCGAACGGGTGATCAGGTTGCGGCGTTTGTCGTGCAGATCCGGGGGGCCGTCGATTGTGATTTGCAAGTTGTCGACGTGACACTTGCGCAGGATCGCGACCCGCTCCTTGTCTAGATCGTAACCGTTGGTGGTCATCTGCGCCGAATAGGTAAAGCCCATCTTTTTCGACAGGGCCTCGATCCGCTCGGACATGGCTTCGATGATATCCAGGCACAACAGGGGTTCACCGCCAAACCATGACAATTTCAGCTCTTTCAAGCCTTCGTACATGGCGATGAAGTCAATGATTTCGTCCTGCGTTTGCTGGGACATCCGTTCTTTTGTGCGGCCCTGATAGCAGTAGAAGCAGCCAAAGTTGCAATCCAGTGTCGGCGATATGGTGATATCAAGCTGGTGGCGGCTGCGCTTGGCGTTGTCATGTCGACGTTTGAGCAGCGCAAATTCGTCGACATCGTCATCGACGACAAATCCGTTCTTGTAGAGGTCCTTGAACAATTCCGCTGTCTTACCCGTCAAACCAGCGGAATCAAACGCATGTTGACCGGACAGGAAATCGGCTTGCTCACGACTTACTTCGACCAATGCACCGCTGAAGCTGTTGAATGCCAGGGCGCGATCGGCATGTTCTGCCGGACGGCAGTTGTTGTAGATTGACGTTTTCATAAGGATACATCCACTGTTTTGTGATGAGAAATCAGGTCAGGTAGCTGCTGAACAATGCGCCGCACAGCGCGCTTTTCACCTGCTTGTCGCTCAGGAACTCTGCCCTTGCCTCGATCAAAACGTCGTGGGTGTCATCACAGGTCGGGAATGGAGCTTCGACAAAAGAATATCCGCCCTTGGGTGTGTGCAAAGCCGTGTTTAGGTCTGTGTTCTGGGAATGGATGCTCATGAATGTTTCCGATTGCAGTGATGTAAAAGATTCTATCTAAGGGCGAACATAGCCGACGTTTATCGCGACACTCAAGGAACATTTGGTCAGGACTTCGGTAACGGGACGGTCCGCGTCAAGCGCTATTGCACATGCTGCTTGGGCCGCTGAACTGCAGCTTTGTTCTTCGTAAGATTGACATGCTTTCCCGCTTAGCATCATTCGTTTGAGATCGACCCGGGTGCATGCTTCGGTCCGTGGTCGGCGCGATGGCCGCCAACATGATGCTGGTTCAATGCAATTCCGGTGTACCCATCTCATTGGCGTGCTCGACAAGATCGGGATCAATCCTGAGCACGGCACCACCGGAACCGGGTCCCCGGGGGACCTCGAAGGCCCGCGATCAGGCGGGCAGCAGTCTGGAATCTGTATCTTCAGTCGGCATGAAGCGTCGGAGTATCGAAGCGGAAGTCGGTGTCGTCTTTCCACATGCGGTGCAGGATCACAGCGATGCGCCGGGCTAACGCTACCATTGCGCGCTTGGCACCACGGCGGCGCGCGAGTTTCGCCGCCCATGATCGCAGCCGTGTCGCCCGCCCGCGATGCATCATGACGGTGGCAGCCTGGCACAGAGCGCGGCGCAGGTTGACGTCGCCTGCCTTGGTGATCCCGCCCGAGATATCCCGCTCGCCCGACTGGTTGCAAGATGGCGTTATGCCAACCCTCGGCCCGACCTTCTTCGAGGATGTGAAGCGATCAGGATTATCGACGGCGGATCGGTAGGTCAGCGCCACGACCGCACCAATCCCGGGCATCGACATGAGACGCAGACAGGCGGGATCGTCATGGGCAAGTTGCCGGACATGGCGTTCAAGGCCTGCCAGTTCTCGCCTCATCGCCGACCGTGCGCGGCGCATGGGTTCGGTTGCCGCTACCAGCATCGGATTGCCTGCCGCCAGTTCTCTGATCCGCTGTTCGAACCGGCCACAAGATATGGTGCCGACCTTGAGGCCAAAGTTCCGCAACAGCCCGCGCAGGGAGATCTCCAGCGTGATGAACCCTTGTTGCACGGCCTTGCGGGAGGTGAGTACAGCGCGAATCTCTTGTGCCGACACCGACTTGCAGTGACCCGGCCGGAACCAGCCGAGGTGGAGCAGACGTGCGGTCCATTCGGCATCGCGGCGGTCCGTCTTGATCGGCATGGCCTTCAGGGTGCCTTTCACTTGCCGGGTTTCCATAAGCACGACAGGTTGTCCCCCCAGACAACCCGCGATGCAGCCACTGCGACAACGGGCCAGCCTCAAGCCCGATGGCCGCAATGACGCCTTCCTGCTCGCTGATCCAGTGCAACAGCGCCGCGGGATCACTGGCCGTCTGCGCCGCCTTCACGATCTTCCCATGCTCGCTGATCACCTAGAGATTGATATGCTCAGAAATCACCTTTTCTGGAGGTGCGCGTCCGGCATCCCGCTTATGATCTGCGACTGTATTTTGCCGGGCGGCTGGCACTCTGACCCACCAAAATTCAATCTTGCTTTGGTTGCACTGCCCGCGCAATGCGGTTACAGACAGAGCCAACAATTGGTGAACGCGTTGACAACGCGTTTGCTACTGCGGCGGGACAAATCATGACAAATTACAGTAAACAGACAGCAGCGATTCTGGCTGGCCTCAAACGAAGCCAATTCGACGAATTGAGCGAGGCGCTTTATCTAACGCAATGTTTTCACTACGAGTCTGCCGAAGACGCCGAGCGCCGTTTTATCGAGCCACGCGACGACGAATTCGTATATGCGCGCTACGGCTCACCCACGGTATCCATGTTCGATGACCGCATCTGCGCCATCGAAGGCGCCGAAGCCGCGTTTTCAACCGCAAGCGGAATGGCCGCCGTCAGCGGCGCGCTGATGTCCTTGCTTGAAGCCGGCGACCATGTTGTCAGTGCGCGGGCGCTGTTTGGATCCTGCCACTACGTGGTCGACAGCATTTTGTCCAAATTTGGCGTCGAGGTTACATTCGTTAATGGATCAAATATCGACGAATGGCGGTCCGCCGTCCGGGACACAACCAAAGTAGTATTTTTCGAAAGCATCGCAAACCCGACCCTCGAATTGGTTGATATTGCCGCCGTCTCGGAAATTGCGCGGTCTGTGGGCGCATATGTCGTTGTCGACAATGTCTTTGCCACGCC
>NZ_JBARVQ010000556.1:0-4967 GCF_049646345.1 Albidovulum sp.
GACTACTACCGCCAGACTGCGGGCGAAGCCGCCCGAGCCGCCGCCTGAGGGGAAGGAGCTGGCCATGATCATCCCGACCTATCAGTCCATGCTGGACGCCCATGACCGGATCCGCCCCTATATCCGGCGCACGCCGATCCGCACATCGGACTATCTGAACGAGCTGGCGGGTTGCGAGCTATTCTTCAAATGCGAGAACTTTCAGGAACCCGGCGCCTTCAAGGTGCGGGGCGCTACCAATGCGGTCTTTGGCCTCAGCGACGAACAGGCGAAAGCCGGGGTGGCAACGCATTCCAGCGGCAACCATGCGTCTTGCCTTTCCTACGCGGCAATGCTGCGCGGCATTCCCTGCAATGTGGTGATGCCGCGCACCGCGCCGCAGGCCAAGAAGGACACGGTGCGCCGCTATGGTGGGCGGATCACCGAATGCGACCCCTCGACATCGTCCCGCGAGGAGGTTTTCGTACGCGTACAGGCCGAGAGCGGCGGCGATTTCGTCCATCCCTATAACGATCCCCGCGTGATAGCCGGTCAGGGGACCTGTTCGAAAGAACTGATCGAACAGACCGACAGGCTGGACATGGTCGTCGCCCCGATCGGCGGCGGCGGCATGATCTCGGGCACCTGCCTGACGCTCTCGACGCTCGCCCCCGAAACCAAAGTCATCGCCGCCGAACCGGAACAGGCCGACGACGCCTGTCGCAGTTTCAAGGCCGGGCACATCATCGCCGATGACGCGCCAAAGACCGTGGCCGACGGGCTTCTGGTGCCGCTTAAGGACCTGACCTGGCATTTCGTGAAAACCCATGTCAGCGAGATCTTCACCGCTTCGGATGCCGAGATCATCGAGGCGATGAAACTGACATGGAAGCATCTGCGGGTGGTGATGGAGCCCTCAAGCGCCGTGCCGCTCGCCATCATCCTGAAGAACAAGGATTTTTTCAAAGGCAAGCGCGTCGGGGTGATCATCACCGGCGGCAATGTCGATCTGGACAAGCTGCCCTGGATGCAGGGGTAAGGAGTAGAAAATGAACGCTCAGGACCGTTACGCGAATTTCGAAGTCGGCTACGACATCCCCGCCAAGCCGGGCATGGACGAGGCCGATATCCAGACGCCCTGCCTGATCCTCGACCTCGACGCGCTGGAGCGCAACGTCAAGAAGATGGGCGACTATGCGAAAGCCCACGGCATGCGCCACCGCAGCCATGGCAAGATGCACAAGTCAGTGGACGTCCAGAAGCTTCAGGAAAGCCTTGGCGGCGCGATTGGTGTGTGTTGTCAGAAGGTTAGCGAGGCCGAGGTCTTTGTCCGGGGCGGTATCAGGGACGTGCTCGTCTCCAATCAGGTGCGCGATCCGGCCAAGATCGACCGGCTGGCGCGGTTGCCGAAGCTGGGCAGCCGGATCCTTGTCTGTGTTGACGATCTGGACAACGTGGCCGACCTCTCGGCGGCGGCTCAGAAGCATGACACCGAGCTTGAGGTCTTTATCGAGATCGACTGCGGCGCAGGGCGCTGCGGGGTGACGACGACGCAGGACGTGGTCGCCATCGCCAAGGCCGTCGATGCGGCGCCGGGGCTGAGGTTCACCGGCATCCAGGCCTATCAGGGCGCGATGCAGCACATGGACAAATACGAGGACCGCAAGGCGAAACTCGATACCGCCATCGCCATGGTCAAGGACGCGGTTCAGGGGCTGAAGGCCAACGGGCTGGAGCCCGAGCTGGTCTCTGGCGGCGGCACAGGCAGCTATTATTTCGAAAGCAATTCAGGGGTTTACAACGAACTTCAATGCGGCTCCTACGCCTTCATGGATGCAGATTACGGTCGCATCCTTGACGAAAACGGCAAGCGGATCGATCAGGGCGAGTGGGAAAACGCGCTTTTCATCCTGACCTCGGTGATGAGCCATGCCAAGGCCGACAAGGCCATCGTGGATGCGGGTCTCAAGGCGCAGTCCGTCGATAGCGGCTTGCCGTTCGTCTATGGCCGGACGGATGTGAAATACATCAAATGCTCGGACGAACATGGCGTGGTTGAGGACCCGAACGGGGCCCTGAAGGTCAATGACAAGCTGCGCCTTGTCCCCGGCCATTGCGACCCGACCTGTAATGTCCATGACTGGTATGTCGGCGTCCGGAACGGCAAGGTGGAAACGGTCTGGCCGATTTCAGCGCGCGGCAAGGCGTATTGACCCCGTCCCGCATCCGTCTGGCACGCGTATGGCATCCGTCCCGACAAAGCGGGCGCCGTCTCAGGAAAGGCTTTACATGCTCATCGTCCCCGAAAACCTGATCGCCGGGCTCGTCACCCCCGACGATGCCTTCGCCGCCATCGAGGCCTGCTTTGCCGCCATGGCGCGGGGTGAGGCCTATAACTTCCCCGTCATCCGCGAGGCTTTGGGTGAGGGGCGGCAATACGGGTTCAAGTCCGGCCTCGACCGCGCGGGCGGTGTGATGGGGGTGAAGGCCGGGGGCTATTTCCCCGGCAATGCCGCGAAGGGGATGATCAACCACCAGTCCTCGGTCTTCCTCTTCGATCCCGAGACGGGGCGGCCCACCGCGATGGTCGGCGGCAACCTTCTGACCGCGCTTCGGACCGCTGCCGCCTCGGCCATTTCCATCGACCGGCTGGCGCACAAGGATGCCAAAGTGCTGGGCATGGTCGGCGCCGGGCATCAGGCGGGGTTCCAGCTGCGCGCCGCCGCCAATGTCCGCGACTTCGACAAGGTCATCGCCTGGAACTACCACCCGGACATGCTGCCGAAACTCGGCGAGGTCGCGGCGGAGCTGGGCCTGCCCTTCGAGGCGGTGCCGCTAGAGCGGATGGTTGAGGCCGATGTGATTGTCACCATCACCTCCTCGCCCGCCGCATCACTTCTGTCGGCCCATGTCAGCCCCGGCACGCATCTGGCCTGCATGGGGACCGATACGATCGGCAAGCAGGAGGTGGAGCCCGCGCTTTTGGCCCGCGCGCGCGTCTTCACCGACGAGGTCGCGCAGTCCGTGACCATCGGCGAGGCACAGCATTCCGTGGCCGCCGGGTTGATCCTGGCGGAGAACATCACCCCCATCGGCGCGGTCATCGCCGGCCTCGCCGAAGGCCGGCAATCCGACGACCAGATCACCCTCTTCGACGGAACCGGCGTCGGCCTCCAGGACCTCGCCGTCGCCAGCGCCGCCGTACGGATCGCAGAAGAGCGGGGCGTTGCGATTTCGACGGAAGTGTAGGTAGTTCTGTGTATTGGCCGTGTCGCGAAACCGTGTTGGTCCGCTTTGCGGGGCTTTGTTGTCGTTGCCGCATGCGCGACACAAACCGGGCAGGCGCTCGCCCGGCGCGCGTCGCGCTTGTTTCCGGGCGATTGGGAACACCCGCCAAGGTCCACAACAGGCACAATCCGGAACAACACTGTCTCGCAGCATGGCCAGTATTTTGCCTCAACGGATATCAAAGAGGCCGAAGCGCCAAGGATTGCTACAGCTTCACCCCGTCGAACTGCGCGACGGCAATGCCCGCCGCTTCCAGCGCACCCCGTGTCGCGCGGGCGATCTCGACCGCTTCGGCTGTATCGCCATGCAGGCAGATCGTGTCGATGCGGGTCGGGATGCGCTTGCCGCTTTCGGTGATGATCGCCCCGGCCTGAACCATTTCCACCATTCGCTGCGCCGCGCGCGCCGCATCATGGATCACGGCGCCCGGCAGGCTGCGATCTACAAGCGTCGCGTCGTCGTTATAGGCGCGGTCGGCGAAAATCTCGCAGGCCGCGCGGCAACCGAGTTCCGCCACGGCGGCCTGCTGCGCGGTTCCGGCCAGAACCATGATGATCGCGTCGGGTGCAACCGACAAGGCCGCGCGGTAGCAGGTCAGCGCCATTGCCTTGTCCTCGGCCGCCATATTGGCCATCGCCCCGTGCAGCTTTACATGCCGCACCGCACCGCCCACTGTACCCGCCATCGCAAGGGCCGCACCGACCTGATAGCGGATCAGGTTGGCAAGGCTCTCCGCGGCCAGCTTCATCCGCTGACGACCGAAGCCTTGAAGATCGGCAAAGCCCGGATGCGCCCCGATGCCGACACCGCGCGCTTGGGCCGCTGCCATGGTCCGCGCCATCACATCCGGGTCGCCCGCGTGAAAGCCGCAGGCGATATTGGCCGAGGTCACGATATCCAGAAGGGCAAGGTCATCGCCCATCGTCCAAGGGCCAAAGCTTTCGCCCATATCGGCATTGAGATCGACACGTGTCATTCGTTTCCCCTCTCCAGATCGTCGCCCGCAGTGACGCCGCCCACCAATTGATAGGACAAAAGATCGGCAATGTCGCCGGGCTGGCGGATCAGCGGCGTGATCCGCGACCGGAGCGTGTGACGGGATTCAGCCTCGCGCCGCTCGATGGCCACGGCCTCGTCCATGGTCACGAAGCGGAACCGCAGTTCCGCACCGGGGCGGGCCTGCGCCACGCGGGGCAGATCGGCGGGCAGAACAGAGCCGATGCGGGGATAGCCGCCGGTGGTCTGGCATTCGCTGAGCAATACGAAAGGCGTGCCGTCGCCGGTAATCTGCACATCGCCGGGCACGATCACTTCCGAGAGAACCGTCAGCCCGGCTTCGGTGTGAAAGCCCACGCCCTCGGGCAGGATGCGCACGCCCATGCGGTTGCCGCGCGTATCGCGGCGGAAGGGGGTGGTCTGGAAGAGGTCGATTTCTGCGGCGGGGAAAAAGGCGGTCTGCAGGCTGGGCACGAGGCGGATAGGGCCGCCATCGAAGCGGTCATCGCGGGGCAGTTTCATGCCCACCTCACCGGGCCATTTATCCGCGCCGACCGGCAGGGTATCCCCCGCCTGAACCGGCCCGCCGATGCCTGCCGCCAGATGCGCGCCGCGCGCGCCCAGCCGTTCGGGCACCTGCAACCCGCCACCCAGATGCAGATAGCCATAGGTGCCCGTCTCTGCCGCACCGATGGTCAGGCGTA
>NZ_JBARVQ010000557.1:0-3846 GCF_049646345.1 Albidovulum sp.
TTTCCCGCCATACGCTCCTGCCATGGAACAGAGCCGTTCTGGTCGCTGTCATTGGACACGGCCGGGTCGGTGACATTCGCCACGCCCGAGGCCGAACCGCAAACCGGCAAGGTCCGGTCACGCTGGACATCGCTGAACCGCCGGGACCGCCACGGATTCTCGGCGCGCATCGGTGCGGCGGACTATGTCGGACTGGTTGGCCGGTCTGCTTGCAGTGATGGCATGTCGGACATGGAACACGGCCTGGCCGTGGACCTTCTGCTTGACGGCGATGGTTCGGATGCGCGGCTTTTGTCGGGGTGCTGTTCACTTGCACCGTAGCCGGGGCCCGCTCAGTCTACGACCCGCAGCGTCAGGTTAATCCGCCCCGGTTCGCGCAAGAGCGTGGAGGTCCCCGGCGCGATCCGGTCGACGCCATGATAGGCAAGCCGCGCCGCGCCGCCGAGGATCAGCACATCGCCCGACCGCAGCCAGACGCTTTCGGTCTTGTCGCTGCGTTCGGTCCCGCCAATGCGAAACCGCGCATCGTCACCAAGGCTGACCGACAGAACCGGCCAGGGAAAATCAGCCTCATCCTTGTCCTGATGCAGGCCCATCCGCGCGTCGGCGCCGTAGAAGTTGACCAGACAGCAATCGGGCGGCCGTTCGTCCCCAATGAGGTCGCGCCAGAGCGCCAGCACCCGGTCCGGGATCGGCGGCCAGCCGCCTCCGCCCGGATGTCTGTCGATATAGCGATAGCCTTTGCGGTCGGCATACCAGCCGTATTTCCCGGCCGAGGTCATTCGGACACTCATCGGCTTGCCCCATGGCGTCAGGGGTGAAAATAGCAGTGCCATCCGCGCAATATCGCGGATATCGGCGACAATCGCCGCCTGAGACGCCGTGTCGAGAAAGCCGGAATAAATTTCTGCGCCACGGATCGAGACCGGCGGAACCGGCGGTTTCGGCGCGTCAGGAGGGGGAAGCCGGTTTTCCACGTATTTTTACCTGTTTTTCCTGCCGTCAGAGCGCTTGCAGCGCCCTTGGCCCCTCCTTATATACCCTGCGAAGCCGGTCAGGGTGCCATACCCGGCCGAAATCTTGGGATCGGGGCCAGAGGCCGCAATCGGATCTGGCGCCACTTAATCGCCGAAGGAAAGGTATACATATGGCCAAAGTCATCGGGATCGACCTCGGGACCACCAACTCTTGCGTCGCCATCATGGACGGATCGCAGCCGCGCGTCATCGAAAACTCGGAAGGTGCGCGCACGACCCCCTCTGTCGTCGGGTTTACCGACAGCGAACGCCTCGTCGGCCAGCCGGCCAAGCGCCAGGCGGTCACCAACCCCTCCAACACCGTCTATGCAGTCAAGCGCCTGATCGGTCGCCGCATGGGTGAAGCCGAGGTGGAGAAGGACAAGAAACTTGTCCCCTATGCCATCGTGAACGGCGGCAACGGCGATGCCTGGGTCGAAGTGAAGGGCGAGAAATACTCGCCGTCCCAGATTTCCGCCGTGATTCTTCAGAAAATGAAGGAAACGGCTGAATCCTATCTGGGCGAAGAAGTTACGCAGGCCGTCATCACGGTTCCGGCCTATTTCAACGACGCCCAGCGTCAGGCCACCAAGGATGCGGGCAAGATCGCCGGTCTTGAGGTACTGCGCATCATCAACGAACCGACCGCCGCAGCCCTCGCCTACGGGCTCGACAAGAAAGAGACGAAGACCATCGCGGTCTATGACCTTGGCGGCGGCACCTTCGACATCACCATCCTGGAAATCGACGACGGCCTCTTCGAAGTGAAGTCGACCAACGGCGACACCTTCCTTGGCGGTGAAGATTTCGACATGCGCATCGTCAGCTATCTGGCGGATGAATTCAAAAAAGAGCATGGCGTCGACCTGACCGGCGACAAGATGGCGCTGCAGCGCCTGAAGGAAGCGGCCGAAAAGGCAAAGATTGAGCTTTCCTCCAGCCAGCAGACCGAGATCAACCAGCCGTTCATCTCGATGGACAAGAACACCGGCACGCCGCTGCACATGGTCATGAAGCTGACCCGGGCGAAGCTGGAATCGCTGGTCGCGGACCTCATCAAGAAGTCGATGAAGCCCTGCGGCGACGCGCTGAAGGATGCGGGCCTCTCGAAAGGCGATATCGACGAGGTTGTGCTGGTCGGTGGTATGACCCGGATGCCGAAGGTGATCGAGGAAGTGACGAACTTCTTCGGCAAGGAACCGCATAAGGGCGTGAACCCGGATGAGGTCGTGGCCCTTGGTGCCGCAATTCAGGCCGGTGTTCTGCAGGGCGACGTGAAGGACGTGGTTCTTCTCGACGTCACGCCCCTGTCGCTCGGCATCGAAACGCTCGGCGGTGTCTTCACCCGTCTGATCGACCGCAATACCACGATCCCGACCAAAAAGAGCCAGATCTTCTCGACCGCCGAAGACAACCAGAACGCCGTGACGCTTCGCGTGTTCCAGGGCGAACGCGAAATGGCGGCTGACAACAAGCTCTTGGGCCAGTTCAACCTTGAGGAAATCCCGCCCGCACCGCGCGGCCTGCCGCAGATCGAGGTCACCTTCGACATCGACGCCAATGGTATCGTCTCGGTCAAGGCCAAGGACAAGGGCACGGGCCGCGAACAGGCGATCACCATTCAAGCGTCCGGCGGTCTGTCGGACGAGGACATCGAAAAGATGGTCAAGGATGCCGAGGCGAATGCCGAAGGCGACAAGGCCCGCAAGGAACTGGTGGAGGCCAAGAACCAGGCCGAAAGCCTGATCCACTCGACCAAGAAGGCGCTTGATGAACATGGCGACAAGGTCGATGCCTCAACGGTCGAGGCCATCGAACTTGCCATCGGCGCTCTTGAGGAAGTGCTCAAATCCGAGGATGCGGGCAAGATCAAGGGTGGCATCCAGAACGTCACCGATGCGGCGATGAAGCTGGGCGAGGCAATCTACAAGGCGCAGCAGGCCGAAGGCGGTGAAGCCGATGCCGACGAAGACGGTCCGCGCGGTGTCGATGACGATATCGTGGATGCCGATTTCGAAGATCTCGGCGACGACAAGAAGCGCAAGTAACGCGACCGGAACCATAGAACCGGCCTGACTTAAGTCGGGCCGGTTCGCACGTTCCCCGAAAGGGCGAAGAATGGCGAAACGCGATTTCTATGAGGTTCTTGGTGTTGCGCGCGGCGCATCTGCGGACGAGATCAAGAAGGCCTATCGGACGAAGGCCAAGGAACTCCATCCCGACCGCAACAAGGACAAACCCGAATCCGAGGCCCAGTTCAAGGAAGTGAACGAGGCCTATGACATCCTGAAGGATGATACCCGCAAGGCGGCCTATGACCGTTTCGGCCATGCGGCCTTCGAAGGCGGCGGCCCGCGTGGCGGCGGCGGTCAGGGATATGGCCAGCAGGGCGATTTCGCCTCGGCCTTTTCCGATGTGTTTGAAGACCTCTTCGGCGATTTCATGGGTGGACGCGGCGGTGGCGGGCGGCAACGCGCGCAGCGCGGCTCGGACCTGCGCTACAATATGCGGGTGACGCTGGAAGAGGCCTATAAGGGCGTCCAGAAGTCGATCACCGTGCCGACCTCGGTCGCCTGCGGCGGTTGCAACGGCACTGGTGCCGAAGGCGGGGCGGAACCCCAGACCTGCCCGACCTGTTCGGGTATGGGCAAGGTCCGCGCCCAGCAGGGCTTTTTCACGGTTGAACGCACCTGCCCCACTTGCGGTGGACTCGGTCAGACGATCAAGAACCCCTGCAAGACCTGCCACGGCGCGGGCCGGACCGAGAAGGAACGCCAGCTTTCGGTCAACATCCCCGCAGGTGTTGAAACCGGCACCCGTATCCGGTTGG
>NZ_JBARVQ010000558.1:0-3892 GCF_049646345.1 Albidovulum sp.
CCCCTATACCGACGGCAATGACGTCGATTTCGGCCCCGTCGTCACCGCCGCGGCCAAGGAGCGCATCCTTGCGCTGATCAATTCCGGCGTTGAACAGGGCGCGGAACTGGTGGTCGACAACCGCAACTTCTCGCTTCAGGGCTATGAGAACGGCTTTTTCGTCGGCCCGCATCTTTTCGACAAGGTGACGACCGACATGGACATCTACAAGACCGAGATCTTCGGGCCGGTCCTGTCGGTTGTCCGCGCCAAGACCTATGAAGAGGCGATCGGCATGGCGATGGACCACGAATACGGCAACGGTACCGCGATCTATACCCGCGATGGCGATACGGCGCGCGATTTCGCCCACCGGATCAATATCGGCATGGTCGGCATCAACGTGCCGATCCCGGTGCCGCTGGCCTATCACACCTTCGGCGGCTGGAAGAAATCCATGTTCGGCGACCTGAACCAGCACGGGCCGGACAGCTTCAAGTTCTACACCCGCACCAAGACCGTGACCGCCCGCTGGCCCTCGGGCATCAAGGAAGGCGGCGAGTTCAACTTCAAGGCCATGGACTGACCGTCACGCCGGGGGCTTCATCCGCCCGTTCGGTATCACTGCGATCACATGGGCCGGGGGCAGATCAGCCTCCGGCCCGCTTGTTTCCGGGCGGGCTGGCGCGGGGTTGCGCATCGCCTCGGCCAGGGCTCCGCGATGCTGTCGCGCTTTCACGCATTCGAAACTGCCCGCCCGGAAGGCGCGGCAGGCCTCGGGCCGGACCTCATAGATGCCGCAGACAAGGCGCGCGTCATCGGTGCAGGCAAGCTGGGCACAATGGCCACCGCACATCTTCATGAAGCGGCGTCCGTCGACCTCACTGGTCAGTGTGGCGGGGATCGCCCGTGCCCGGTCATCGGGCAGAAGGGCGATATAGCGGTCATGGGTGCCAAAACAGTAGGCACCGCAGGCCGTGCAATCAATGTCTGAGGGGGGCAATCAGTGGACCTATGGCATGCGCCGGTCCGGTCGGCCCTTTGCCGCCGGGCGATGCGCCGGCGCGGCATCTAATGCCCGGATCACGCAGGTGCAAGCCCTGAAAACTTGCCCGACGCCCCCGCCTCTGCTCAACTGAACGAAATCTTGGGGGGGTGACACATGACACAGCCGGATTTCACCATCGGCGTCGAGGAGGAATACCTGCTCGTCGATCAGGACACGCTGGCCCTTGCCGTCGCGCCCGAGGCGCTGATGGCGGCCTACAAGGCTGAAATGGAAGATCAGGTCAGTCCGGAATTCCTGCAATGCCAGATCGAGGTCGGAACGCGGGTCTGCAAGGATGTAGCCCAGGCGCGGGACGAATTGCGCAAGCTGCGCGCCTGTGTCTCGCGCCACGCCGCACAGCATGGCCTCGCCCCCATCGCCGCTTCCTGCCATCCGTTTTCCGACTGGAAGGATCAGCACCATACCGACAAGGAGCGCTACAACGACCTGCGCCGCGACCTTGGCGGCGTCGCGCGGCGCATGCTAATCTGCGGCATGCATGTCCATGTCGGCATCCCGGCCGAGGATATGCGCATCGACCTCGTCAACCAGCTCTCGTATTTCCTGCCACATCTTCTGGCGATGTCGGCCTCATCGCCCTTCTGGCAGGGCGACGATACCGGGCTTGCCAGTTACCGGCTGACCATTTTCGACAATCTGCCCCGCACCGGTTTGCCGCCGAAATTCTCTAGCTGGGGGGAATACAAGCGCACGGTGGACGCATTGGTGCATATGAAACTGATCGAGGATTCCTCAAAGATCTGGTGGGATCTGCGCCCCTCGGCCCGGTTCCCGACCATCGAAAGCCGCATCTGCGACGTGCAGCCCCGGCTGGAGATGACCCTGTCGCTGGCCGCAATGACCCAATGCCTGACGCGGATGCTGTGGCGGCTGATGCGCAAGAACCAGCGTTGGCGGCACTATGACAATTTCCTGCTGGAAGAAAACCGCTGGCGGGCGCAGCGCTACGGGATCACCGGCGGGCTGATCGATTTTGGGCGGCTGGAACTGGTTGGCTTTTCCGCCCTCATGAACGAACTGATCGAACTCGTTGCCGAAGATGCCGATGTTCTGGGCTGCACGGCCGAGATCGAGACCCTGCGCACCCTGCCGGACACCAGCGCCGACCGCCAGCGCCTCGTTCATGCCAATGCGATCGAGGCCGGAGAGGACGGGGCCAGTGCCATGCGTGCCGTCGTACGAAGCCTGATCGATGAGTTTCACGCTGACCTTTGACCCGGTTGGGTCAGGTTGGACCAAGACGCCGTGTCTTAAAACTGTATTAGCCCGCATTGCCGGGACGTTGCTGCCATTCGTGGATACGCCCCTTCGCCCGGTATCAAGCCGGAGACGCCAGGCGAGCGCCTGCCCGGCTCGCGTTGCACTCGTGGCAGTATCCGCAAAGGGCGCGCAATCGTACCGTCACAGTTTGCAGATACGACGGACATTCCGCGCCCTTCACGGGCTGTTCAATCCCGCTCAGGCACGGCGGCGACGTCCCGCAGCCCCCAGCGCGCCAAGACCCGCGATCAGCATCAACGCCGCCCCGGGCAATGGTACTGGCGCAGGCGTGTTCACGAAGGATTCAGACCCGCCATTGGCAAAGCCCTGAACGTGAATGCCAACCCGCAGCGATCCCGCCTGATCGCCGCCAAGATCAAGCCCCGCGATCACATCCGAAAACGTCGTTCCGGCGACGAGCGTCCAGACGATGGTCAGCCATTCGCCGGGATTGACGCCGTTCTTCATGACGCCCGGTTTGCCGGAATTGCTGTCTGCCGAAGCCCCGGTCGGGCTGACCGAAAAGCCGATCGTATTGCCGCCGGGAAGATTGCCGGGATTTGCGCCCTGGCTGAAGGCCACGCCAGTCGACGGCGTCATGCCGCCCATTGACCGCAGAACCGCAGCCTGATCGTCCCAGTAGATATCGGTGATCGACGAGGCCAGCGGACCGGCATTGCCGAAGGCGAATGAAACTGTGCCCGACCCGCTGTCGAGCACGTCCACCGTCAATTGCGACTGTCCGGCGGTGACATTCGTCGCTGAATTCGATGTCACACCGGTAAAGTTGTAAGTCACCGCATGCGCTGCTGCGCCCGAAACGACAAGCAGAGCAGTTGCGACCGCAACTCTGACGCTACTCTGAAACCCCGATTACCCCTCCATTTGAGAGACCAATTCTCTCACGCCGCAATTCTACCACATTTGCGGTGGCCGAACAGCGGAATCAGAGTGCTTTCTGTTTATTCATAGGAAGTTACCAAACACCAAAACAACTGGGCAGACAAATGCAGCAATACGGTGCAACCGGTCGGATACATCGCGGATTGCGGACAATTCCACTCGGGGGAGGCGCCTTTCCGAATCGCGCGCGATGCGGCCTTGCCCTGCCCGGTGACCGAACCACCCGACTGCGCATCTCCGGAATTCCTGCTTGCAAAATTTCCGAAACAATCAGAATTTAACAATCGTTCAATTACTGTGACCGGGGAGGCATCCATGGATTTCGCACTGAGCGAAGAGCAAGAGGCCATCTTCGATATGGCACGCGCCTTCGGGGCCGAGGAAATTGCGCCCCGTGCCCGCGATTGGGAACGCGCCGGCACGATCCCCAAAGCACTTTGGACGAAAGTCGCCGAACTCGGCCTTGGCGGCATCTATGTCAGTGAGGAACGCGGCGGGTCGGGCCTCTCGCGGCTCGATGCCACGCTGGTGTTTGAAGCGCTGGCAATGGCCTGCCCCGCCGTGGGATCGTTCCTGTCGATCCACAATATGTGCGGCGGCATGATCGACAAGTTCGGCTCGGATGAGGCCAAGGCGAAATGGTTGCCCGATCTCGTGTCGATGGAAACCGTGTTTTCCTAC
>NZ_JBARVQ010000559.1:0-23099 GCF_049646345.1 Albidovulum sp.
CGTCATCCCGGCGGGCAATACCAAGCGGCTTGAGGTTGATGCGGCCGAGTTCGCCAAGGCCGTTGACCGGGTAGCGACCGTATCGTCAGAACGCTCGCGCGCGGTCAAGCTGCAACTAGACGAGGACCGGCTGGTTCTGTCGGTCAATGCCCCCGATGCAGGTGCGGCCGAGGAAGAACTGGCCGTAGCTTACGGTGACGAGCGGCTGGAGATCGGCTTCAATGCCAAATACCTGCTGGAAATCGCCAGCCAGGTGGACCGCGAAAATGCGGTGTTCCTCTTCAACACCTCGGGCGACCCGACGCTGATGCGCGAAGGCAATGATACGTCGGCCGTCTATGTCGTGATGCCGATGCGCGTCTGATCCGGCTCCGCCGGAGCCTCCGGCGGGGATATTTGATCCAAGTGGAAGGTGCAGGGCAGCGTGCCAGCACTTGCCGTCACATCTCTCATCCTGTCGCATTTCCGGTCGCATCGGCGGACGGAGATGGCGTTTGATGCCCGTCCGGTGGCGATCTTCGGGCCGAACGGGGCGGGCAAAACCAATGTCCTTGAGGCGGTTTCCTTCCTGTCGCCCGGCCGCGGCCTGCGCCGGGCCGGTGCGGATGAGGTCGCGCGGCGACCCGAGGCTGTGGGCTGGAAATTGAAGGCAGAGCTTCAAAGCCTGCATCAGCACCATGAGGTGGAAACCTTCGCCGAACCGGGGGCAAGCCGGACCGTCAGCATCGATGGAAAGGCGGCGGCCCAGGCTGCTTTGGGCCGTATCGCCCGGATGCTGTGGCTGGTGCCCGCGATGGACCGGCTCTGGATCGAGGGCGCCGAGGGGCGGCGGCGCTTTCTCGATCGTATGACCCTGTCGTTCGAACCCGGACATGCCGAGGCGGTGCTGACCTATGAAAAGGCGATGCGCGAACGCAACCGGCTCTTGCGCGACGAGGTGCGGGACGCGGGTTGGTACGCAGCACTTGAGGCGCAGATGGCAGAGGCGGGCGGCATCATTCTGGCGAACCGCCGTAATGCTGTGTCCCGTGTCGCGGCGGCGCAGGACGGTGCCGAAACGGCCTTTCCGGCGGCGGATCTGACGATCCTTGGACCGGACGGAGGGGATGCTCCACAAAGCGCCGAGGATCTGGCAGAGGCCTTTACCTTCGGCCGCAGCCGGGACATGGCCGCCGGGCGGACCCTTTCAGGCCCCCACCGCGCGGATCTGGGCGCAGTTTATGCGGCCAAGGGTGTACCCGCCGCGCAGGCCTCGACCGGCGAGCAGAAGGCGCTTCTGATCTCGCTGATCCTTGCCAATGCGCGTGCATTGGCGGAAGATTTCGGCGCGCCCCCGATCCTGCTTCTGGACGAGGTTGCGGCCCATCTCGATGCCGGACGACGCGCCGCACTCTATGATGAGATTTGCGCCCTTGGCGCGCAGGCGTTCATGACCGGGACCGGGTTGGAACTGTTTGAAGCGCTTGGCCCTCGCGCCCAGGCATTCGAAGTTGCCGAAGTGAACGGTCTGTCGACCACCGAAGAAAGGACCCTGACATGACACCGCAACGGGTAACGCTGATCACGCTTGGCGTCGATGATCTCAGCCGGTCGCGGGCCTTCTATGAGGCACTGGGCTGGAAACCGGCCAATGCTCTTGAAGGGGTGGTCTTTTACCAGATACACGGCGCGGTTCTGGGCCTCTTTGGAAAATCGGCCCTTGCCGATGATCAAGGGCGTCCGGGGGCGCAGCTTGGGACCGGAGCTATGACACTGGCCCAGAATTTTCCAACCGAGGCAGAGGTGGATACAGCATGGGCTGCGGCAGTTGCTGCCGGGGCGGAGCCCTTGAAGAAGCCAGAGAAGGTGTTCTGGGGCGGGTATTCGGGATATTATGCCGATCCTGACGGGCATGTCTGGGAAGTGGCGATGAACCCGTTCTGGCCACTGGCCGAAGATGGCTCACTGACACTTCCGGCGGACACCGGAAGCGCGTAAAGCTGGCGCGTTTCCCGAGTGTATGAGCCACACGTGACCGTCAGCTTCATCTCCCTTCTGCTTTACGCTGGTGCGGTGGGTCTTCTCTGGCTCACGCCCGGGCCGGTCTGGGTCGCGATCACCGCCCGCGCACTGTCGGGCGGCTTTGCCAGCGCCTGGCCGCTGGCCATCGGTGTCACGCTCGGCGATCTTGTCTGGCCGCTGGTCGCGATCTTCGGGCTCGCCTGGATCGTCGATCAGTTCGACGCCTTCATGATTGTGATGCGGTATGTTGCGGCGGTCGTATTCGTGATCATGGGCGGGCTTCTGATCCGCCATGCGAGCGCACCGGTTTCAACCGACAGCCGCCTGACCCGGCCCGGTCGCTTGGCCGGATTTATGGCCGGGGTCGCCGCGATCCTCGGCAACCCCAAGGCGGTGCTGTTCTATATGGGTGTACTGCCGGGCTTTTTCGATCTGCGGCATGTCACCCGGCCAGACATTGCCGCCATTGTCGCGGCCTCGATGCTCGTGCCGCTTATGGGCAACCTCTTTCTCGCGCTGCTCGTCAGCGAAGCGAGGGGGTTGTTGAAATCGCCACGCGCGCTCTGGCGCATCAACTTTACGGCGGGCGCCATGCTGATAGTCGTCGGTCTTGTGATCGGAGCGGTCGACATCTGACCACTGTTTCCCGAGCTGACCTGCGGGCGGAAATCCGCCCCGGTTGGAAAGCTGTGATCGCATAACCGCGAGATGGCGGATAGGCTTCCTTTAGAGCGTTTCGGGTTTTCGTTGGATAACAAGTATCAGAATTTGAACGAAAAAAATTCGAATTCTGATTCAGGGTAAACCCGAAACGCTATAGGCAGAAGGGAGACCGTTTCATGAGTACCATGCCGTATCTGGCACCGGCGGCACTTGTCACCGCCACATTCCTGGCAACCCAACCCGCAACAGCGCAGGATGCCGCATTGGTGATCGGCAATGAGAATTACCGAAATGCCTCGGACATTTCGGCGGCTGACGATGCGCTCGATGCCGCCGAACATCTGGAACGGGCCGGATTTGCCCTGCAGATGGGCAGCGATCTGACCGCCGATGCGATGCGGGCCCTTCTTGCCGAGTTCTATGGTGGTACGGAAGGGGCTGGCCGCAGTGTCTTCCTCTTGTCGGGGCATTTCGTTCATGCCGGATCCGAAAGCTGGCTTTTGGGCACCGACGCGAACCGGCCCGATCTGGCATCCGTCGATGCGGCGGGAGTGCCGCTCGCCACGATCCTTGCCATCGCAGCCGAACGGCCGGGCGGGGCGCTGGTTCTGCTCGGCACCGAGGATCGCCGGATCGCTTTGGGACGGGGATTGACGTCGGGCCTGCCTGCGCTCGACATTCCTCAGGGTGTGACTGTCATCAGTGGCGAAGCGGACGATGTGGCCGAATTCGCGGGCGAGGCCGTGACCGAACGCGGGCAATCGCTCGCCACCCTCGCCGCACGCGCGCGGGGTATGACGGTCGAAGGATATCTCGGCGCGGCCGCGCCTTTCCTGCCGGTTGCTGATGGCACCGGAGATGACATTGCAAGCCTGAGCGCATCAGCAGCCGAAGCGGCGCTCGCGGTTGAGCGCGAGCTGTGGGAGACGACACGCGAAATCGACACCAAGCTGGGCTATGAGGCCTATCTGCGCCGCTATCCCGACGGGATGTTCGCAAGCGCCGCCCGCCGCGCTATCGCAGAGGCTGACAATCCGGTGGCCCGGGCACGCGCCGCAGAAGAGGCATTGCGGCTGTCGCGGGACCAGCGTCGTCAGATCCAGCGCGACCTTTCGATCATCGATATCGATCCGCGCGGTATTGACGGCCTGTTCGGTCCCGGATCGCGCAACGCGATTGCGACCTGGCAGCGCCGGAACGGCCATGACGCGACGGGCTATGTCACCGCGCCGCAAATGGCGGCATTGGCTGCGCAAGCCGAGCGGCGCGCTGTGGAACTTGAAGCCGAAGCGGCCACACGGCAGGCGGAAGAAGAGCGGCTGGACCGGCTTTACTGGGACCAGACCGGTGCTGCGGGTGACGAGGCTGGCCTCAGAGCCTATATGAAACGCTATCCGGATGGGCTTTTTGCCGAACTGGCTCAGGAACGGTTGAAGGTATTTGAAGATCAGCGCCGACAACAGGCCGCCGCAGCGGATCGTGCAGCCTGGGATGCGGCCGTGAAGTCGAATACGCCCAAGGCGTTCCGCACCTATCTTGATGCGTACCCGCAAGGCGCATTTGCCGAAGACGCAAAACTGATGCTGGCCGATGGGGAAAAGAAACCCAAAGACGATTCTGCGCGCCTCCAGGCGGAAGAGATCGAACAAGGGCTGAGACTGAACGGTGCGATGCGAACCATGGTCGAAAGACGCCTTGCAGCACTTGGTTTGAAACCGGGGCGGACGGACGGCGTGTTCGATGACGATACGCGGCGGGCTTTGCGTCGCTATCAAAAGGCACGAAGCCTGCCGGTGACGGGCTATCTCAACCAGAAAACAGTGGCACGTCTGCTGGTCGATTCGTTCTGACCGACCGGCAGTACGATTTTTCTCCGAAAAATCGCCAAATTTTCTCCGAAAATTTGTACCGCGACAAAAAGAAAAAGCCACCGATATCCGGTGGCTTTTTCAAATTCGTTGTTTCGCAACCTCAGCCCTGACGGGCCTTGAAGCGGCGCTGTGTCTTGTTGATCACATAGACCCGGCCCTTACGGCGCACGACCTGACAGTCGCGATGGCGCAACTTCAGCGAGCGGAGCGAGTTCTTGACCTTCATCGGTCTTCTCCTATTCGCGGCGCGCGTCGCGCCTGTTGAAACTCATTTGCCCCCGAATCGGGAGCGATGGTGGGCGGTACTGGGATCGAACCAGTGGCCACTACGATGTCAACGTAGTGCTCTACCGCTGAGCTAACCGCCCGTTACGTCAACGATTGCAGCACGCATCCTATATTGAACGCGCAATCCGCACCGCTTCGGCCCCGGGTCTATAAAAGGAGTCGGGAAGGCTTTCAAGGGGTTTTGGCAGAGCATTTTTTACCGCTATATTCGAACAAGCTCACAAGGATCAACCATGACCGGTGCTCCCTTTCATCTGACGATGCCGGAACGACGCCTGACCAGCGTCGTCTTCGCCTCGCCACATTCGGGGCGCGACTATTCAGAAGCCTTCCGGAACAGCTCGGTTCTGGATGAGCATACGATCCGCTCATCCGAGGATGCATTCGTCGAAGATCTGCTCGACTGCGTACCGACATTTGGTGCGCCTCTCCTCGCCGCATGCGCGCCCCGGGCCTATGTTGACGTCAATCGCGGCGCGGACGAACTCGACCCGGCGGTGATCAATGGCATCCGGCCAAGTGCGCATAATCCGCGCGTCGCCTCGGGGCTGGGCGTCATTCCGCGTGTCGTTGCGGGCGGGCGCGCGATCTACAGCGGAAAGCTGTCGCGCGAGGAAGCGGAGGACCGGATTGCCGGTGTCTGGCGTCCTTATCACGATTGTCTTCACAGCCTCCTGGAAAGCGCCCTCGCCCAGTTCGGCGAAGCGATCCTGGTGGATATGCATTCGATGCCACATGAAGCGATGGATTCGATTGCCGCCGCCGGTGCGAAGCGGCCCGAGATCGTCATAGGCGACCGGTTCGGTGCGGCCGCCGCATCGCCGGTCGTCGAACAAATCGAGGCCGCCTTTTGCGCCGCGGGATTCCGCACCTTACGTAACGCACCTTTCGCAGGGGCTTACATCACGCAGACCTATGGTCGTCCGTCCCGTGGCATGCACGCGGTGCAGATCGAAATCGACCGCTCGCTCTACATGAACGAACGTGAGATTCGGCCAAACGGCAACTACCTTGGTTTCAAGCGAATTCTGGCCGGAATCCTTGCCGAGATTGCGACAATCGGCAATCGCGAACGCCGGATACCACTTGCCGCCGAATAGCCCCCGCACCTCTATCTGAGCGACCGCCCCTTGACGATCGCATCCGGACCGAAGCGGGCGCGGATCGTATCGCTCGCCCGTTCAGCCCCCGCACGCTTCGCTGCGGCGGGATCAAGAAGATCGGGTGTCAGATCCGCCTCGCATGCGGGCACGATATCGGACAGCCCGACGCCGATAAGACGAAACGATCCCTTATCCGTAACCTGGCGCAGCAGATCTGCAACTTCGCGATACAGACGATCCGCAATCTGGGTCGGCTCGCGCAGAGTATGGCGGCGCGTGATCGTTGTGAAATCCGCGCGCTTGAGTTTCAGGGTGACCGTGCGCCCCGCGAGGTCCTTGGCCTTAGTCCGGTCGGCGACCTTTTCGGCCAGCCGCCAGAGGTGACCGTCCAAAAGGTCGCGATCAGAGATGTCGGCATCGAACGTCGTCTCGGCCGAGATTGACTTCATCGGCTCATGCGGATTGACGCGCCGGAAATCCTCACCCCGTGCAAGATGCCAGAGTCGCTCGCCGATAGCGCCGAAACGATGATGAAGGTCCTTGCGATCCCAGCGGGCAAGATCGTCGAAGTTGCGGATGCCGGCTGCCTCCAGATGGCCTTGTGTCGCTGCGCCGACGCCCCAGATCATACGAACGGGCTTGCCCTTCAAAAACGCCGCCGTGTCACCCTTGCCGATAACCGAGAACCCGCGCGGCTTGTCGAGATCGGAGGCCACCTTGGCCAGAAACTTGTTGTGCGACAGGCCGACCGAACCCGTCAGCCCCAATTCGGTCTCCATCCGCTTCAGCAGACGGCAGAGCAGCACGGCAGGCGGGGCCTTGTGCAACCGCTCGGTTCCCGTCAGATCAAGAAACGCCTCATCCAGCGACAGCGGTTCGATCCGGGGTGTCAGCTCATCCATCAGCGCACGGATCTCTTTCGACACTGCAGCATAGTGGCTGCCGCGCGGTTTCACCACCACCGCCTCCGGGCAGAGCTTCAACGCCTGAAACATCGGCATCGCCGAGCGCACGCCCTTGATCCGGGCGAGATAGCAGCATGTCGACACAACTCCGCGATGCCCGCCGCCGACGATCAGTGGTTTGCTGCGCAGATCGGGATTGTCGCGCTTTTCGACGCTGGCATAGAACGCATCGCAATCCATATGTGCGATAGACAGTGTGTAGAGTTCAGGATGCGACAGCACGCGCGGCGAGCGGCAGGCCGGACAGCGTGGTCCGGTCTCGAAACATGTCAGGCAATCGCGACATAAGGCAGGCATAGGATCAGCATACGACACCTGAAGCGCGCCGGGGAGGGGGTTAACCTGATCTTCGTCGCGTTCTATGATGCCGCATCCTGACCAAATTCGGGACAGAATTTCGAGTAGTGTCGACCATATGAACCGACCGACCATGCCCCAAAAGCCGCGCCTCGCCGTTTTCGGCGACAGTCACTATGCCTGCGTGAAACGGGCGGTGGATCAGGGGCTTGTCGACGCAAGCACGGTCGAGCTTGAATTCTGGGGTCATGCCGGTCGCCGCTTTCATCATCTGAGCTTCGTGGATGGGGTCATTACGCCGACAGATGATTACACAGCAGAGCGGTTCGCGAAGTTCAGCACCCGGAACCGCAGATCGCTGACGGTGTCCGAATTCGACTGGGTCTTCTTCATGGGTTGCCGCATTCCCGCTTTCGGGCTTCATGCCGCAATCATGCAGGAACGGCGAAACGGCACGCACCTGACGGACGGGCTGACCCGGCGCATCATCGAAGACAAGTTGAAAAGCGCCCCGGCCTTCGGTTTCGCGATCGCGGCGGCCCGGCTGGGGACGGCCCGCATTGTTGTCGCACCGACACCCTTCCCCACCGGCATAGAGCCTTTCCATCTGGCCGAACGGTTTCCGGACATCCGCGACACGACCGCAGCCGAGCGCGCCGAACTGCAGGCGATCACCGCCGATGTTCTGGGCGATGCTGGACTTAGCCTGATCTGGCCCCCGGACGACATGTTTTCCGATGGCCTCTACAACGATCCCGACTACCGCGTCGAAACCCATGCCGAAACCGGCGACATCGCCCACAAGAATGCCCAATACGGCGCTCGCATCTTCTCGCTCGCCTTGGAAGTCGTGGCTGGAAAGACGCCGGCGACGACGCTTCAGCGTCGATAGACCACCGAGCCGTTCGACGGCGCTTCGGCGTCTTCGGAAAGGCCTGCGCGCTCCATCAGCGCCCCGAACTTGTCCCGGATCACCGCCAACTCGCTTTCATCGAGGAAGGGCAGGATGACCCGTCCGACACCGGTGAAAAGATCGGCGGGAAGACCATCCGCGTCGATCTGGTCATAGGGCAGGCGCAGGGCATCGGGCCGGAACCGTGCAATCAGTTCGGACAGGGCAGGATAGGTGCCTGCAGGATCGCCGTCCTGTCTGAGCGGGGTGTCAGAATAAGCGACCCGCCCCTTGGCGTCGGGAAACTGCGTGGTCAGGATCAGGCGGCCCAGCTCGGCCAGTACGCCGCGTTCCTCGTGGTTCAGGATGATCAGGCCCGGAAGCAACAGATGCGCTTTCAGACCGATGAACCCGATCCCCGAATGCAGGTCCAGAAACCGGCTGGCGCCATCCAGAAACCCGCCGATTTTGCGGGCATTGCGACGATCGAACTTGCCTGCCTGAATCGCTTCCAGCGCCAGAGGTGTGAAGACGCGCGGATCGACCTTCAGCACGATCCCCTGATTGTCGGCCTCTTCCAGCGCGACCTCATTCGAAAGGTCAATCGGCCCAGCGATATAGGGCGAGGTCTGTGGCGACCCCCAGCCGGGTGGCGGCGGCGTGCGCCTTTCGCCTTTCGGCAAGGCCGAGCGGCGTTTTTCCAGCTTGGATTGCACCGCAGCCACCGCTGCCGGGTCGCGCGCCTTGGGTGGCTTGGCGACGACCTGTGTCACCGGGATTTTCGATGCCTCGACCAGCTTGGCGACATAGTCGAGATATTCAGGCTGCTCACGGTATTCAGCCAGCTTCACCTCAGCCCGTGAATGGGCCGCATCGTGCAGCCGGGCAATCTCGGGGTCTTTCAGCAGATATTCCATGATCGCGCGCCGCATCGGTGCGTGGCGCTGGATGGCGATATCCTGCGTTTCATTCCGGTCCTGCAGCGCCCAGTAATCGGAGTTGTACTTGTCCTTCTTCAGGTTCGCATTGCCCCGGTATTTGCGCAGCGAATAGGCATCCATCGACTTGATGGCGTAATGGTTCATCTGCGCCCAGTCATAACCCAAGGTCCGCCGGATCGACCGCCAGCCACGGAACTTGAACCAGTCTTCCAGTGGCAGACCCGACCCGTTCACCCAAAGCACCTTTTCAGGGTAATCCGTTTCGCGGTGCTGCGATTTGATGATCGGGCGGTGCATGCCAAGGCGCAGGTATTTCGGATCGAACCGCAGCAGCGTCTTGGTGCCCCAGCCCTTGTTCCAGAAGGCCGGTGCCGCCCAGGTGAACTGATCGGTGATCGGCGCGCGCGACCAGTCGCGGATGCCGGATGAGCCGAAGATGCGCCAGGTGATGACCATCGCATGGGCGTCAAGCGCCTGAAGATCGGCAACCAGCCCGTCCATCGTGCCCGACGGATGGTTGATGCAGAGGAATTCGTCCGCGTCGAGGACCAGCAGCCAATCGGACTCCTGGATCAGCTCTTCCCTTGCGGCGGCCTTCAGCATCGACGGGTGCGGCTTCATCCCTTCCGGGATCACGTTTTCCCGGTGATGGACGCCGACGCCCATCTCCTCCAGCCGCTTCAGGATCGCATCGGTCCCGTCGCTGCAATCATTGGTGTAGACCATCAGCTCGGTAAAGCCGAGCGCCAGGTGATGGGCCACCCATTCGACGACATAGGGGCCTTCGTCCTTCATCGTCGATAGTGCAAAAAGGCTGCCATGCCGACTGGTCTGCGGCAGAACTGGTGTGGGAAGTGGTGCGTCGTCCATGCGGTGCGCGATGCTACCCCGTGACTGCGGTTTCGTCGCCTGCTCCGATCCCGTGCAACCCATTGGGGAAGCAGGAAGGCCCGGTTGCGACCATGCTTGCGGGTAGCACTCTCTGGCTTTATTGACAAGCTTGAGGCAGGGGAGCGGCTGGCCGGTCAGCCGATTGGGCACGTCATGACGGACAAAGAAGACGAGACCCGCGCAACCGCACAGCATGGTGTAATCCTGCGGGCCGCGAATGGCGATGTGATCCGCTATGAACCAAGCGGGCTGAGCCTGCGCCTGTCGGACCGTGTCATTGCGGATATTGCCGCGCGGCTTGAGGATCAGGGCTTTCGGCCTGTCGGCGCTGCCCCGGAAAGCCCGCGTGAAACTGATGCCGAAATCACCGCCCTCCCGGATACGATCGACGCCTGGGACATTCGCCGGGATGGCGACTGGCTGACCTTCACCGCCGATATGCCGGGCAAACAGGGTATGCGCGGTTTTCGCCGTGAAGTGACAGGCGGCGCAATCCTCGCAGATACGCCCGGCCCG
The DNA here is from genome assembly GCF_049646345.1 of Albidovulum sp. GTDB lineage: Bacteria > Pseudomonadota > Alphaproteobacteria > Rhodobacterales > Rhodobacteraceae > Albidovulum. The sequence goes on from NZ_JBARVQ010000559.1 coordinate 10,429, forward strand.
CTTCTTGGGCTTCTTGCTGTCGGCGGGGCACGGGCGGCATTGGCCTCGCAACGCGGCTGTGATTTCCCGCATCACGTCTTGGCCCCTGCCGATGATATCGGCGCGGTCGGCCACGCGGGCGAAGGTCAGGCCGTACGCCAGCACCGGATGCAGCCCCTGGCCGAGATGACGCATGAGGCGCTGATGGCCGAACGCCTTCTGGCACATGGCCGCGCAACCAAGGGGGCCATGCCGCTTTTCCATGTGCGCGCCGAAACCGACACTTCCGCCGATGCCGCAACCCTTTCCGGCGGGGATGCATTTGCCAATTTCACGCAGGCCGCACGCAACTTCGTGGCAGCGGCAGATCATCTGGCCAAGCGGCCAAAACTGCTCGCCGTCTGCCTCGATTTCGCGCTTGAGGATGTGTCGGGCGATGGCACGGCCTACCGCGACGGGGTTATCGCGCTGATGGACCGGATCACCGGGGAGCTTGGCAAGCTGGGTCTGCCCCCCCCGATCTATCTTGCTGTTTTTGAATGCGGGACGTGGAACATCGTGTCGGGTGCCGCGATTGAAGGGCAGTGGGAACTGGCCTGGAACCATGCCGCGCATGACCTGAACATCGTGATGCCGGGATACATGCTGGAACTCGATGAAAACGGCCGCCTGACCGAAGACGCCCGCGCCTTGCGCGCGGCAATGAGCGCTGAGGCGCTGTCGGTTCTCTCGCAGGGCGGCAGTTGGTCCTGCCCGGTCCTGCATCTGGCTGAGCGTGACGGCAAGGTGATCCGCGTGACCACACAGGGCGACGGCGCGCTGGTGATCGACAAGGATGATCCCTTTGGCGCGGGCAAGATGGCCGGGTTCCGGCTGGAGGGCGTGGAGAATGGTGCCACAATCACCAAGGTCGCCATCGACGCCAAGGACAAGCGCGCGGTGCTCTTGACCTGTTCGAAGGAACCGGAGGGCGCTGACATCCATGTCACCTACGCCTTCGGCGCTGAGCCGGTCAAAGGCCCCTACCCTGCCAATTGCGGCGCTTTGCGCGATACGTTCGAACCGGCGCTGGCCGCACCCGATGACGACCCGGCCCTCAGGGCCAGAATGAAACGCTGGGCCCTGCCCGCGCGGCTGAAGCTGCGCTGAGGCGCTGGCCCGGAGTGGGACGATGAGCTTTACGGCAGAGACCATCGCGGACGACAACATCTGTGTCATCTGGGTCGATGACATGATCGACGTCTTCACATGGCGGCACACCTTCGGGATCGAGATCAGGACACCGAACCTCGACCGGCTGATGGGGCGAGGCGTGCGGTTCACCAATGCCTATGCGACCGTGCCGCTCTGCGCCCCCTGCCGGGCGGAACTGGCGACGGGGCTGTCGCCCTTCCGCACCGGGCTTGTCGATCTCAACCGCTTCTGGCGCAGCGAATTACCGCCCGAGAAAGCCTGGGCCTATGACCTGCGCCGGGCGGGATTTTACAACTTCACCACCGGCAAGGTGGATGCGAGTTACGTGCCGATGCCGGAAAAGTACCGGCGCATGCTGTTTCACGAAGAGCCCGCCGCGCGGGACCGGTCGGGCCGGACCAGGGTCAAGGACTATCTGGGCCGGGGCCCGGGTATCAAGGGCGTGAACCACCCCAATGACGATGGCAGTCAGGACGACAAGTTCTATGACTACTGGGTCGCGCAAAACGCGATCGATTTCCTCGGCCGCGCCGATCCGGACCGGCGGCATCTGATCCAGCTTGGCTTCAAGCATCCGCATTACAACCTTGAATGCCCGGACCGCTTCTACCAGCTCTATGATCCGACGCAGATCCGCTGGCCCGAGATCGCGGCGGAAGAGGATTTCTACGGCCCGCAGCCGGGTTTCGCGGTCTATGAGGCGGCCTATATCGCCAATGGCAACTGGACGCCGGAAAAGGCGGGCGACGAGGGCTGGCGGCAGGTCGTTCGCGCCTATTTCGCGGCAATCAGTCATGTCGATCACGAGATCGGGCGGTTTCTGAATGCGCTTGAGGCCTCGCCCCTTGGTCAGAACACCACCGTCATCTTCCTCTCGGATAACGGCTTCAATCTTGGCAATCACGACAGCTTCCACAAGATGAGCCAATGGGACAGCGCCGCCCATGTCCCCTTCTCGATATCCAGCCCGCGGATGACGACGGGCCGGGAAGAACCGCTGCCGGTGTCGCTGCACAATTTCCCGAAAACCGTCATGGACCTTGCCGGACTGCCCTACCGGCCCGACTGGGTGTCGGGGCAAAGCCTGCTGCCCCTCATCGATCCGTCCTTCGGCACGTTCGATCAGGCGAAATCGCCCGTCACCTCGGTCTTCGGCACGCTCTCGGTCCGCCCCTCGGTCGAAGGTTATCGTCATCTGCGCTACTTCCGCTATCCGAATGGCGAGGAACATGTCTACGACATCGAAAACGATCCGGGCGAGACGACGAACCTGTTCGACACCGCGCCCGTCGATTTCCTGCGCAATGAATTGGTGAAGGGCGCACTGGACCTCGGGCTCGACCTGCGCGGCTATGAGGACCCGGCCTGTGGCGTCAATACGATGATGGCGGTCGATGGGTCTGTGGTGCTGGAAGGCACCCGCAGCAACGACCATTACTGGGCTTACGGTGCCGATGCCGAGAAGATCCGCGAGGAAAAGGACGGCGGCACCGACACGCTCTGGTATATGGGCGGGCCGGACGACTATGTCCTGCATTGCCCGGCCAATGTCGAACGCATCCGCATCGCGACCGTCGTCGCCCGCAAGGAAAGCGAAGAGACCCGCACCGGCAAGACCATCCGCATCGTCGCCCATCCCGACAGCCCCATTCATTTCGAGACCTCCGAACGGGTGCAGGTCCATCTGAAGGGCTCCGGCGGCGATGACGTGCTGATCGGTCCGAAATACGGCGGGGCTGAGTTCCATGGCGGGGATGGAGACGACCAGTTGATCGCCATCGCCAAACTCGCCAGTTCGCGGCACCGGTTCTATGGCGGGGCGGGCAATGACCTGCTGGTCGGCGGCGGCGGCAAGGACATTCTGGACGGCGGCACCGGCAACGACACAATCAAGGGCATGAGCGGGCGCAACCTGATCCATGGCGGGCATGGCAATGACGTCATCTCGGACACGGGCGGCACCTCGGTGATCCATACCGGACCGGGGCGCAACCGGGTGACCTTGGGCGATGGCAGCGATACGATCCATGTCGGAACCGGCGAGAACCTGATCAAGACCGGCAAGGGCAGTTACCGCTTCGTCATCGCCTATGGCGGCGTGACGCTGATCAAGCGCTGGGACGAGGGGCACCGCTATATCCTTGCCGGCTGGCCGCGACTGCCGACGATCAGCCGAACTAAGGGTGAGGGGGTCCTGACCCTTGGACTGTCGGTGATCCGTATCGGCGGCGTGCCTGACGATACCGACCTTTCTGCACAGATCGAACTGGACACGGCGACCGCCGGATAAGGCCCAGCTTGTGCGGTTGGAATCCCTCTGCTAGCTCTGGCTCAACCCCGTTCTGAAGGAGCGCTGCGCCATGAACCTGAACCGCCGCCCCGTCGCGTCCCTCTGGATCGGCACCCGTCTGCATTACGTCAACCAGATCTGCCTGAAGTCGCATCTGGCCGAGGGGCATCCGGTCATCCTCTACTGCGCCGACAAGGTCGAAAACGTGCCCGACGGGGTAGAGGTCCGCCCCGCCGATGAGATCATGAAGATCGACCGGGAAGTGGTGGAGGCGACCTCGCCCTCGTTCATCTCGAACGTCTTTCGCTACAAGATGATCCAGGCGACCGGCGCGATCTGGATCGACTGTGACGCGCTCTGTTACCGGCCCTTCCCCGAGGATATGGACTATATCTTTGGCGGGCACGGGCTGCGCGGCGCCTTGAATTGCGGTGTCGTCGGCATGCCCCGTGAATGCGAACTGATGGACCAGCTACTGGATTATTACGACAACCTGCCGGATTACCCGGCCTGGTGGGGCAAGCAGCAGCGCAAGAAGATGGACCGGCAAGACCCGTCGCTGCCCAAGGCCGCCCGCATCTACAAGGCCGAGCGCACGGCCTTTGGCCCGCAGGCCTTCACCTACTACGCCCGCCTGACCGGCGATGTGGACAAGGCGATGGAGACCGACGGGCTATATCCGGTGCCGTTCCAGCTGAACGACGTCTTCTACGATCCCTACAGTCAGGTGGAGAAACATTTCACCGACAATACCTTGTCGGTCCACATCTACACCAACGCCGCCCGCCCCTGGTGGCGCAAGAACGCACCGATGCCGGGGTCCTACATCGCCCGCATGGCCGAAAAATACGAGGTCGACCCGAAGCTGGCGCTGGAGGAGTGATCAGGCCGGAAGCCTCGGAGATGTCTGCAGATCATTTTGGTCTGCTTGCGGGACTTTGCTGCCATTCGTGGACACGCCCCGTCGCCCGGAATTAAGCCGAAGGCGCCGGGCGAGCGCCTGCCCGTCCCGACGGGCTGGCGCTTTTGCGGCCGCGCGCATCACATGACGTCAGAGGGGCTTTGCTGCCATAAAGCACCCCGAATACAGGTTGCTGTGCCACCCCACGGGCAGTCGCCCGCCCGGCTTGTGTTGCGCATCGGGTAATGTCCGCAAATGGCTCAACCCGGCTTTTGCAGTTCCTCAAAAAGCGTAAACAGATCCGCGCGGGAGATCGTGGCGGGTTTCAAGTCGAACCGCACCATGCGGCCCACGGTTTCAACGCGCGGCGCGTAGCGTTCGACAAGGTGGTAGTAACCCCGCTTGGTATAGTCATCGAACAACACCGTCACCGGCTTTTCGGTCAGGAACAACGTGGCGAGAAAACAGCCCACCCGGAACCGCCCGTCGATCAGGACTAGATCCGGCTGCACAAAATCGGGATGCCGCCAGATCGACATCGGATAGTCGTGATAGCGCAGCCAGCCCGAATGGTTGGCCGGAAAGCCCCAGGCCTTGGTCTTGCCCACATCCTGATGATGCAGGACCACCTTTGCCTTGGGCGGCACATTGGTGAAATACTCCGTCATACTGTCGTAAAACGGCCTCGCGTTTTCCACCGAAAGCACGGTCTTGCCGTGCAGCGCCGCCGCAAAGGCGGTTGATCCGCCCATCCCGTATTCCAGAATGACATTTGCGGCGCGATACCGCGCCTCGACATAGTCCCGCACCGCCGGTGGAAAAGTCATCTCCGGGGTCCAGAACACGGGCGTTTCCGTCTGGTCTGCCTGTGGCGCATCATTCACTGTCATAGTCGGCATATTCGGGTGTCATCCGGGAGGCTGCAACTGAAAACCTTCCGGACTCGGCCGAGTCAGAAAGATCACAGGTTCACCCTGACAGATTGTCGAATGTTGAACCCTGTGCTGGCTGGCTGTAACTCCGGTAGAAGGCGAAGAAGGGATCAGGCATGGCCGCACGCCCCATCATGGACCCGACGAAAGAGCCTTGCGGGGCGCTGACGATGGTCTATCAGGACTATGCCTTTCTCAAACGCTGGGTCGACTATTACGGCGCCCAACTAGGGCGGCAGCACCTTTATATCCTCAGCCATGGTGGTGACCCCGAACACAACCGGATCGCCGAAGGCTGCAATGTCATCACCGTGCCCCGCGATCCGACTTTGTTTCGGCTGGAGCGCCGCAGGTGGCATATCCAGTCACAGATGAGTGCCGGGCTCTTGCGCTACTACAACTGGATGTTCGTGGGCGACGTGGACGAAGTCGTCGTCCTCGACCCCGATGTCGGAACCAGCTTGATCGACTATCTCGGGCGCTATGAACGATCGGAAGATCCGGCAACCCAGCCGTTCCTGCCGAAATCCATCTGCCCGTTCGGCATCGAACTGATCCACAATCCGGAGGTGGAGCCAGAGCCGATCGCGGAAGACGCACCGATTCTCAGCCGCCGTCGTGTCTTCCGTGCAAATGCGAACTATGCCAAGCCCTGCATCATCCGGATGCAGACCAAATTCACCATCGGCGGGCATGCGAATACGCATCAGCCGCGATATCTGGACCCGCATCTCTACCTGCTGCATCTGCGGTTCTTCGATTACGACACGGCCGTATCCCGTCTGACCGCCCGCCGCGACATGCGCGACACGATGGATGAGGGCAAGGACCCCGCGAAGACCGGGCACGCCTGGAAAAAAGACCTCGACAATTATCAGAAGCTGGCCGCCGGCAAACCGGTGCGGGAAGATTGCGAACTGCCTGAGTTCCGCCTTAGCATGGAGGAACAGAAGAAAGACCTTCATAACGGACAGGTCACGTTCTGGGGCGGTGGGCGCACGAAGGAACTTTACCGCCTGCCCGAGAGGTTTTCGTCGGTGTTCTGACCGGGCGATGTGGTGCAAGCTGTGATCAACAAAAGACCGGTAGTGGGGTTAAAACGTTTCGAGTTTTCGTGGATGGGGCGAGTATCTGAGTTGGTACGCAAAGGGTCCGAGTTCTGATTCAATGTAAACTCGTAACGCTGCAGGCGGAGTATGTGATGCTGCAAATGTCCGGTGATTTGCCTGAAGGGGCCCTTCTGGGGCATGAGGCCGACCGTTTGGCGCATCGTCTGCGCCCCAGTGGCGCGGTCTGGTTTTCCGCGCGCGGTGAAAAGCTGCTGCTGGAGGGTGACGGCGCCGATGCGCCCGTCGCCGAATGGCACAGCATGACAAGCATGCATACGGCACTGCCATCGCGGCCCAACAACGGCAACGGACGCTTCGCTGCCGACCGCACTTTCCCGGCTATGCAGTTCACGCAAAAGGTCAATTGCGGTTACGCCGTCGAGGCAGTGACAGCGGATGCACGGTCATTCAGCATGGCACTCATCTACGCCTCCCCTTCACGGGACGGCCGCACGCTGGCCTCGCTCAGCGCGCGGGCTGGCGGCAACCTTTTCTTTCTGAACGAAGCAGACGGCATTCTGACGGCCAAGGATCGTGGTGGCGCCATCAGCATCGAATGCGAGGCACCGGCCCACGAAAACGCGCGGGAACTGATCATGGTGTCGCTTGAACCGTCGCGTCTGCGGCTTCGCGTGGGGCGCGGGCCGGTCATCGAAGCGCGGGGCGACGTTTCAGACATGAACGGCATGGGGGAATTGTTTATCGGCTGCCGCAATCACCGCGCGGGATTGCAAAAGACACTTGGGGATCTGCTGATATCGGATGTGATCTTCTGGCCGTCCGGATCGGTTCTTGCCGCACCGGGAATGGCTGAAACCGAACAATCCGCCGCGATATCCGAATACTGGCGATGGACACGATAATGGCCGAAGAGGACGAAGAAATCCCGGCCGAACGCCCGCCCCTTGATCCGCCACCGGAAATGTCGGTGAAGGACGCGGTGACCGCGTCGCGGTTTCGTATGTCGGGCGAACATGCCGCACTCTGGTTCGAGGGACGCGGTGATGTGCTGATCGTCAGCTTTGACAACCTCGCCACGGTCGACGAAGGCTGGCCCCGCGCGCCGTGGATGGACTGGCGGCTGGCGACACTGGGCTATTCGGTGCTGGGCGTGCAAAGCCACGCCAAGGACTGGTTCCGTGCGCCGACTGCGCCCGACCTTCTGAAACAGCTTCAGGACCTTGGGTTCTTTGCCCGGTTCCGCAAGGTCGTGCTGATGGGGGCGTCGATGGGCGCCTTCGCCGCCCTGAACTATGCGCCGCTCATCCCCGGCTCGACCGTTCTGGCCTTCAGCCCGCAAAGCACGATGAACAAGACCATCGCGCCGTTTGAAAAACGCTTTCCCTTCTCGGTGCGCAAATCGAACTGGGAGGGGATGCCTTTCCTCGATGCGGCGGCGGCCATTCCCTACATTCACCGGGTAGTGATGCTTTTCGATCCCTTCGTGCCCGAAGACAACGCCCATGCTGCGCGGATGACGGGACCGAATGTCGAACAACTCAAGATCCGCCATGCCACGCATGAGGCGATCCGGGTCGTCCTGAAATCGGACGCGTTCTACCCGCTGCTGCAAAGTGTCGTTGAAACCGATGGGGCCTCTGCCGACTTCTGGCGCGCCTATCGCGGGCGGCGCGACGTGCGCAAATGGCTGCGTGCCTTCATCGAACGGCTGGACGCCACCCGGCGTCCGGCATTGACGCTTGCCGCCGGGACCCGCATTCTTGCCTTCAAGGATATGGCTGTGGTGGAACGGGCGGTGAAACGCGCCCGCAATCAGCTTGGGCAGTCACAATAAACAGGGCCATCGCGCATGGACAAGACCAAGGCCCCGATGGGTGCAATGACGATGGTCGGCGGCGACCACTTTTTCCTTGAGCGCTGGGTGAACTATTACGGTGCGCAGCTTGGCCGCGAACATCTCTACGTTCTCAGCCATGGCGGCGACCCGGAACACAAGCGCATCGCCGAGGGTTGCAACATCATCTACCTGCCGCGCGATGCAACCCGCTACTGCTTCAACCAGCGCCGCTGGCAGATGCTGTCGCTGTTCACCACGGGCTTCGTTCCCTACTACAACTGGATGATCACCGGCGATGTCGATGAAATCGTGGCAGTCGATCCGGATATCAGCGACAGCCTGCCGGAATATCTGTCGCGCTTTCCCGACGACAAGCGCCCCAAGGTCATCACCCCTTTCGCCATCGAAATGGTGCATAACCCGAAATACGAACCCGAACCGATCACGCCGGGGCGCAATATCCTGGATGTGCGGCGGCTGTTCCGGCTGAACGCGAATTACGCCAAGCCCTGCATCACCCGGTCCAGCATCAACTTCGCTCCGGGCGGGCATTTCGCCAACCACTCGGTGCTGCATCTCGACCCGCATCTTTATCTCTTCCACCTGCGCTTCATCGACTACGGCATGACCGAGGAGCGCCTTGCGACCCGCCGCGCCCAGCGTGACGTCCAGAGCGGGGCATTGGCTGAAACGGAGCGGGCGAAGACCGGATGGGATACCGCCTGGCATACCTATCAGAGCCTGATCAAGGAAGAGCCGGGCGAGGAAACCGTCGCCTTCCCTGAATTCCGGCAAGTGATGCGTGACGGCTGGCGGGAAAAGAAAAAGGTCTTCTGGGCGCCGGGCGGCGCGCGGCCAAACGGCATCTACCGCCTGCCCGAACGGTTCGCGCAGGTATTCTGATCGACCCGCACATTTGCCGGGCGAACGAGGCCCGGTATAGTGCGTTCAATACTGGTCCTGTCCCCGGGGGGTACCCATGTCTCATCCCTATACGTCCCTGCCGCCCGACCGTTTCTGGAAAACGGCAGTCGGCGCTTTGTCACCTTTCGAGATTTCCGGGCTCTGGACCCCGAAGTTCCGCATCGGCCCCCGCATGACGATTGTCACCGCCGGTTCCTGTTTCGCCCAACATTTCAGCCGGGCATTGGTGGCGCGGCGCTATGCCTGGAAGGATTATGAGCCGGGCCCCTCGATCCTGACGGATGCCCAGCGCAAGGATTATCACTACGGCACGTTCAGCTTCCGTACCGGCAATATCTATACACCGCGCATGCTGCTGCAGTGGCTGCAATGGGCCTTCGACATGGAACCAGTGCCCGAGGAAGTTTGGGAAAAGGACGGCCGCTATTACGACCCGATGCGACCAGGCGTCGAACCGGGCGGCTTTGCCAGCCCCGGGGAACTCCATGCCTCGCGCGCCGAAACGCTGGCCGCGATCCGCGAGGCGGTCACAAATACCCAGGTCTTCGTCTTCACGATGGGCCTGACCGAAAGCTGGTACAATCTTGAAACCGGCCACGAATACGCGATCTGCCCCGGCACGATTGCCGGTCAGTTCGATCCGGAAAAACACGCATTTCGCAATCACGATTTCAGCGCGGCCTCGCGCGACATGCGTCGGGCGATCAAGATCCTGTCCACGCAGAACCGCCGGATCCGCATTCTGCTGACGGTGTCGCCCGTGCCGTTGACTGCGACCGCATCGGATCAGCATGTCCTGCTTGCCACCAGCCATTCCAAATCTCTTCTGCGCGCGGTGGCGGGCGAGATCTGCGAGAAATACGCCAATGTCGACTATTTCCCGTCCTATGAGATCATTACCGCCCCCGCCTTTCGCGGCATGTTCTTTGCCCCCAACATGCGCAGCGTGACGCAGGCCGGCGTGGATTTCGTCATGCAGAACTTCTTCAATGATCAGGCACGGGTCTTTGGCGCGAACCCGGCACCGAAAAAGGCGGTGAAGGCCCCCGCATCCCCGATGGACGAAGACGCGGATGCCGAGGACGATCTGCGCTGCGAGGAAGAGATTCTGAACAGCTTCGCGCGCTGAGGGCCGACAAATCCCGCTGCTCAGCCCCCCGCAGCTTCGGGTACGGAAATTCGTGTCAGATGCCCCGTCTTGATCCAGATCTTCGTACCGACCGGTCCGGCCTTTGCGTCAATCGCACCGCCCGGCGGGACGCGCAGCCATGACTGCGGGCCAAGCGCATCGCCGCTTTCGGTCGCGGTTCCGTCGATCACCAGCAGCTCCGCACCGCCCGGCGCATTCAGGCGAACCTCTGCCCCCGCCGCCCAATGCTCCAGCCGCACCTCCTCGCCATATCCGGAATAGAGCATCCGGGCCGATACGCCCGGCCTGACGGGATCGGGCGTCAGTTCTGCGGTGTTCAGATCCACATGCACCTCTTCCCGGTCTTCGGGGTCGAACTGCCAGAGCTTGACGAAGATGGTGCAGCCCGGTGCCGAGGCCGGTGTGTGGCGCGAAGTCGGCGGATTGCGCACATAGGAGCCTGTGGGGAAATCGCCCATCTCATCCTGAAAGACGCCGTCGAGCACGATATATTCCTCGCCCCCGCCATGGGTATGGGCGGAAAAGGCGCTGCCCGGCGCGAAACGGACAATGGTCGTCGCACGTGCGACCTCGCCCCCGATCCGGTCAAGCGGACGACGCTCCACCCCCGCCATGGGCGAGGCGAGCCAGTCGATCTGACCGGCGCGCAGCACAACCCGCCTGGTGAAATCGGCATTGATATGCATGAGGTCTCTCCTCCGTCTTTAGGGCTGGTTCATGCGGACATGGTCAACGTGAACCAGCCCGAGAGAGGTCAAACCAAGCGCAGCTTTTGCACCCGCGGCACCGACGTCCCGCGATGCCCCCAATCGGACAGGGATCGCGCCGTCAGTCAACATGGCAAATAGTCTGTTCCGGTTTCTCTTTCCGGCTTTCAATCATCCGCGCCCCGGCTATTCTGAATGTGCAGAACCAGTCTGCGGACGGTCAGGGGTCGCCTATGTATCGTGTCCGCCTATTCGCGATCCGCCATGCGCGGGCCTTCGAATGGATCTATCAACGCGTGGAACAGGTTATGGTCGCGCTCGATCCGGTTTTCATGAAAATCGGCTACAACCGGGTGGAACGGCCGGTCGCGATCCTTGAACAGGGCGTCAAAACGGTGCTCTTCGACTGCAAGATGTGCGGCCAATGCGTGTTGTCCTCGACCGGCATGTCCTGCCCGATGAACTGCCCGAAAGAACTGCGCAATGGTCCCTGCGGCGGGGTGCGCCCCGGCGGCTATTGCGAGGTGAAACCGGCGATGAAATGTGTCTGGTCGCTGGCCTGGGACGGTGCATCCCGGATGAAGGGCGGCGACAAGATACGTGAGGTGCTGCCCCCCGTGGACCGCAGCCTGAAGGGCTCGTCCTCATGGCTGCGGGTCAGCCGCGAAAAGGCGGCAAAGCTGCGCGAGGCGCGCGAGGCATCCCGCACGGCGGTCGCCGAAGCCTTCCCAGAGGCAAGGGCAATCGAACCCTCCTCGGCCCCGCTGGCCGAGGAACCGGCAGGTGCGGTCAACCGGGAGGCGCTGAAAAGATGAGCCCCTCTGACTATTCAGATCAGGTCCCGATCTACGCCCCGCCGACCCCCGGCCATGTCTCACATTCCCGGCTGGAGCGCGTTTTGCGCGCAGGCCGGTTCGCGGTGACAGCTGAACTGAACCCGCCCGACAGCGCCGACCCCTCCGACGTCTTCGACGCGGCGCAGCCCTTGGGCGAGGTCGCTGACGCGATCAATGCAACCGATGCATCGGGGGCAAACTGCCATATGTCGTCCATCGGGATCAGCGCGCTGCTGACCCGGGCGGGCTATTCGACCGTCTACCAGATCTCCTGCCGCGACCGGAACCGGATCGCCATCCAGGGCGATGTGCTGGGGGCCGCGGCGATGGGGGTAACGAATGTCCTCTGCCTGACCGGCGACGGCGTCGGGGTTGGCGATCAGCCGGGGGCGAAACCGGTCTTCGATTTCGACTCGCTGACGCTGCTCAGAACCATACGCACCATGCGCGATCAGGGCATGTTCCTGTCCGGCCGCAAGATCACGCGGCCGCCGCAGATGTTCCTTGGCGCTGCCGAGAACCCCTGCATCCATCCGCTTGACTGGCGCCCCGACCGGCTGGCCAAGAAGGTGGAAGCAGGGGCGGAGTTCATCCAGACCAACTACATCTACGACATCCCGCTCTTTGAGAAGTTCATGGCCCGCGTCCGCGACATGGGGCTCGACAAGCGTGTCTATATCCTCGCCGGCGTCGGCCCCCTCGCCTCGGCCAAGGCAGCGCGCTGGATGCGGTCGAACGTGCCGGGCATCCATGTGCCCGACGCATTGATCGAGCGGATGGAAAAGGCCGAAAAACCCGGCGCCGAGGGCAAGAAGATCTGCATCGAGCTGATCCAGCAGATCCGCGAGATC
>NZ_JBARVQ010000560.1:0-2047 GCF_049646345.1 Albidovulum sp.
ACAGGTACAGAGGCACCGACAAAAAGCCCCGGCATCCATCTTCCGGGGGCGTTCTGTGCCTGCCCGATCTGGTCTGCCTTGATTTGGTTCGCGCCATTTCGACGTAAAGCCCGAATGTCTTATTCCGCCGCCACGGCTGGCATTGCCGCACCGACAAGCTCCACCCCCGGAAGGCGCGCCAGGGTGTCTAGATCAGCGACGTAGCGGCCGCGAAGGTCGGCCAGTTGCAGGCCCGGAAAGCCCTGTTCGATACCGGTCTGCGGCTGGCGGGCATGGAAGGCAAGGATACGGTCGCGCTGGCCGGGCGCAAAGCGGGCGCCCTGGCGGTAGTGACGCTGGATCATGGCGACGGCGCTGTCGGTGACGCGCGGTGCAGCGGCGGGCATCACCGGATCGGTCAGCCTGAGGCCGGGGGCGAGATGGGCCAGAACTTCCATCGGATGCGGCCGGGTTGCGAGGATCGTGACCTTGCGTGCCTCAAGCCCGTCGCGCAGCGCTTCCACCACCTCGACCCAGCCCCCGGAAAAACTTGCCATGGCGGTCGCGTATTCGGCAAAGGGTTCGACCAGCCGGTCCAGCGCGAAGCGACGCCAGGCGCCGACGAACAGGGCGTCATAGGGCGCGACGGTGAAAATGACGTGGTCCACCGGCCGACCGAGGGCAGAACGCAGAACCTCGGCCCGGCTGCGCGCCGCAGGATAGAACCGGCCGTTCAGAAGACTGGCCATGCGTCCGGCCAGATCGTGTTCGGACAGGATCAGACCGCGTCGCCCGTCTTCGGGGACCGGAATTGCATCGACCATCCGGCTGGAAAACACCTCTGCCCCCAAGCCGGTATGACGTGGCTCGGGAAAGGCGAAGTCAAAGTGGCCGCCCGGGGCACCACCGCGTCCGGGATAGGCCAGATCATATCCGGCGGCGTCAATGGCATCACGATTGACGCCAACGAACCGCTGCACATCCTCGGCCTCGCAACAATGCGCTCCGGCATGAACGAGAATCTCATACGACTCTGTGGTCATTGGTGCTGCCTTCCCCAGATCGTTTCCACGATCGCAACCAAATATGGTTTATATTTGGCAAATCTTGGTTCTTGGCTTGGCCGAAGAGTTCCGAATCGTTTCAATGGGTTCCGCCGGACTGTTCACAAAAGAAGCAGCGCGGACCCGGCCTGCCGCCGCCAGCGCGAAATCGGCGCTGAATTCTGCAGTGCAATGCTTTGATCCAATGTGTCGCCGCCTCAAAACTCGACGCGAATTTACGCAGTTTCAGCGCACTATCGCATCACAACGCTACTGGATGCGAAATTGTACCGGGCGTTGGTTGACGATTCATTCATCGGCGGGGGTGCGCGCCGAACACGAGACGCCCCGGATCAGGCCCCGAGTTTCGCCAACTCGACCAAAACCGGAAACGTAGTCAGTTCGGCAATTTTGGAAGAGACAAGGAACTCAGATGCTTCAACGGCTCACCACGGTGCCCCGCCTCGTGCTTGGCACGGCATTCGCGCTTGCCCTGCCGATCACCGCCCAGGCACAGGAGGCATGCACGACCTACACGGTCAAGGCGGGCGATACGCTCGCCGGTATCTCGTTCGCTGCCTATGGCAGCTACAACTACCAGACACTCTTCAATGCCAACAGGGACCGGCTGGCGAGCAACCCCAACAATATGTCAGAAGGCATGGAGCTGGCACTGCCTTGCGAGGATGGTCGGCTCAGCGCTGATCAGGACCTGTCCTCTGTTATCGAGGAAGAAGAGCAGAAGTATCAGGAGGCCAGACCGCAGAACAATGTCTATGCGCCACCTTTGAAGTTCGTGACCGGCAACAACTGGAAACCCTTTGCCGACGAAAGCCTGTCCGGCGGCGGTATCTTTGTAAAGATTGCCACAACTGCCCTGCACCGCGCCGGGAACGACCGCGAACAGATCACGTCCTGGGTCGACGACTGGGGATCGCATCTTGATACGCTGCTGCCGAGCGGTGCGTTCGACGTGTCGATTGCCTGGACCAAGCCCGATTGCGACAACATGGATGTTGTGTCGG
>NZ_JBARVQ010000561.1:0-2996 GCF_049646345.1 Albidovulum sp.
GTGTGGCCTTCCGGTCGATTATGGCTGTGTGACAACGGCGGGTGTCATAGGCACCGTCGGCGGTCACTGTGCTGATGTCTTCGCCTTGGCACGTCACCGCCAAGCAGATAGTACCATGGATGACCCGCGTGATAGCCGTGATGGGAAAGCACTTGCATGATGATTTCCCTTACGATGCCCGATAGATGAGATATTCACCGGCAACGCTTACCGCGCTGTAATCGATGGCAAGATCGCGGGCGATTGCGTCATAGTCGATGTAGTATTGAAGGCTTTCGGGGATGTCGCCGTATAGGCCGTCTTCCACAAATTGCTCCGCCAGTTCACGCATGCTGCCGACATGGTAAACATCGATCCAGTAGCGGTCAGGGCTCGCTTGGGGGTCAAACTCGTAACCACATTCACCGACCGCTATGATGACATTGGTTTTTTCCCAATACTCCCAGTTTTGAGCGCAGGTCAGATAGTCTTTAAAATTTGCCTGATTGAGGTCGATGGCCTTGGCCAGCTCACAATCGATCTGATCTCCATCGATGAACTGGATTTCAAATTCTTCGACCTGTTCGCCAAAATCGTTGACCAGCTTTGCGGCCTTCCCGTCAAACTCTTCCACTGCGCTGAAATAAAATCCTGTCGCTGTGATGTCATAGGGCTGTGCATATAGGGTAATGCTCATTCCGTCCTCGCTTTCCTGTGGTTTGAAGGCGAAGCAGACAATCAGCCCCGCGCTTGAACCTCTGCCCAGCGGCGAGCGTCCCGATTTTTGGCCGCGCCCGCGCGGCTGGGACGTCTCGGTCAAACTTTCCGGGGATGGGTCAATTCTCTTCTCGGGAGACCGCAAGGCGGCGGAAGATGATTGACCCACAGCCCTTTGGCGTCGCCGGATTTGATGCAAGCTGGAAGAACAGGTTCCAAGCATGCCAGGGCATGCGGGTGGAAAGGTGGCGGCAGGACTGCCGCCTCTTACGATGCGCAAGGGATTGAAGCCGGATGGCCGAAAGGTCAGGTTCGGTTCACGAAAGCCCGATCCGAGACGGATGCGCCTGAATGCGGGTATTTATGGGTATCTATTTGGGTATCCCTACTCCAAACTTGCCTATATGGATATTTATGGGTATATTTATGGGTATGAGTCTGAACACCGAAACCATCAAGATCACACCTCAAATTCTTGCCATCATCGCCGAGATCGATGAGTTCAAGGGAGCGTGGAAAGCCCTTGGCACACTTGCGCCGGAGCGCTTGTCGGCGTTGCGCCGTGTGGCCACGATTGAAAGCATCGGCTCTTCAACGCGGATCGAGGGCAGCAAGCTCTCCGATAGCGAGGTCGATAGGCTGCTCTCCAACATCGAGATACGGCAATTCGAAACGCGGGACGAACAAGAGGTCGCCGGTTACGCCGAAGCGATTGAGACCGTCTTTGCCAGCGCAGATGCGATCACGCTGTCCGAGAACCACATCAAACAGCTTCACCGTGATCTGTTGCGCCATTCGGCCAAGGACGAGCGGCACCGTGGCGCTTACAAAACGGGCACCAATCATGTGAGTGCTTTCGATGCGGAGGGTAAGGAAATCGGCGTGGTGTTCGAAACAGCAACGCCCTTTGATACGCCGCGCCTGATGGCTGAACTAGTGGGCTGGACCAATGCGGCACTGGCTCAAAAGACCCTGCACCCGCTAATGGTTACAGCGATCTTCACGGTTGTCTTCCTCGAAATCCACCCTTTTCAGGATGGGAATGGCCGCCTTTCACGAATCTTGACGACGCTAATCCTGATCCGCAGTGGCTATGAATATGTGCCCTACAGCTCGCTTGAAAGCGTGATTGAGCAAAGCAAAGAGGGCTACTACCTTGCCCTGCGCCGCACTCAAGGCACGATCCGCACAGAAAACCCGGA
The DNA here is from genome assembly GCF_049646345.1 of Albidovulum sp. Classification (GTDB taxonomy): domain Bacteria; phylum Pseudomonadota; class Alphaproteobacteria; order Rhodobacterales; family Rhodobacteraceae; genus Albidovulum. The sequence goes on from NZ_JBARVQ010000561.1 coordinate 1,899, forward strand.
CTGGCAACCCTGGCTAATCTTCTTCTTGCGCGCCCTGCAACAGCAAAAGGCGCGGCTTGAGATCAAGATGGCCCGCGAAAAGCTGTTGATGGGGCAACTGCCACCGCTCAGCGTCGAGATCATTGACTTGGTCAAACGGCACGGGCAACTCAAGAACGCACAGATTGTCGAGTTGACGGGCGCTAACCGGAACACGGTCAAGAAGCATCTACGAGAGCTCGTTTCAGACAACCACCTGGTCAAGCAGGGTGTTGGTAAAGGGACGGTCTACACAACTGCCTAATATCAGTCTTCATTGGTATTGTGCTGATATAACTGCGCTGGTTTGGCGGCAATGCGTTCGCTGCAAACAATTCAAATTGTTAATTGCGCTAGCGGCCCTGCAAGGCCGAAATTACATCCATGTCTCCTGTCCAATCATATCCTGATGCGCCAGTGCGTGCACCACTCGCAACGACTTTGTAGTGTTTTTCCGCATAGTCAATATTCCAGCACATCGAGTTTCTTGGAACTTCGCCGCGACGAATGCGTTGATCCAATGAATGCCCAATAAGCATTCGCGTATATCCGTGGGTCAACAGAAACGAACGAGGGTTTTCTTGAAATATGTGCAGTTCAGGCGGCCGAAACTCAGCAACGTGCTGACGCATCCTTTGGCCAAGATCTTCAAGTGTTCGCGTGGCTGCGACGATCATTAGACATGTCGCTTTTCGCATCTCACGTTGATGCCAAGCGCCAATTGTCTCTTGAAGCGCCTCCAAATCTTCTTCCGTCAAACCACCCGATCCGCCGGACGAACCGGAACATGTCATTCCAGTCCAATTACCTCCACCGCCATTGCAGCGACTTTGCTCCATAAGGGAGTAATTTAACATCATGTCATAAGTTGCGTCTTGTGCATGTGCTGTTGAGGGGAGAACAAGCCATGTCCAAACGGAAAAAATTAGTGATATGCGGATCATCTTACCTATCCCATGTAAACGGATGGCGGGACTGTAGCACAGAACACTCTTGGTCAAACCCAAAACCAACCAACCGAAGTCGTCCTTGGGTGTTTGGTCTGGGTTCCAAGGAGGGACAGCGCAACGGCTTCCTTCC
>NZ_JBARVQ010000562.1:0-9151 GCF_049646345.1 Albidovulum sp.
GAAAGCTTCTTGGGCTTCATCGACATCACATCGATCCGCCTCTGGCTCCGCCATTTGTCAACATGACCTAGCAGCCTAAATGAACCCCTGATCCATCTTAACAAGGCTGCAAACTGGTCGGAAAAGCAGGACCACCTCTGTTGAATTGCTGAAAGACCATGCAGACATCCTGCCGGACGGCGCGGATATTCTGGGTATCCTCACCCAGTTCGAGCCCGTCGACGACGATGCGACCCACGTCATGCTCCTCAGGCCGATTGATGCAGCGGATCATCGTCGACTTGCCCGATCCCGACGGACCGCAGACCACGACCCGTTCACCGGTTCCAACCGAAAGATTGATGCCGTCGAGCACTTTGAACGGGCCGAAAAACTTCGATACCCTCGTCAGGTCGACAATGGACGGAGAACCGGACAACGTCGGTGACCTCCCCCGATGCTCCTATGCATTGCTTGACCCGTGTTGGCGGCAATTCCGTATATTTATATACTTGATACATGCCATCCACGATCTCGGCAGGACGGCTGGTGTATCTTCGACTTGATTTCGCGGATCGAACAACAGACAGGTTTCACCCTCGCTCACGACGCTTGGGGTTTTCTCCAATGCACTGTCGGTCCCGGTGCTCTCCTACATTCAGCACACCGTAAAGACAGCCGATATCAACTTCGTGAAGGCGGGAGGGGGGAGCAGCGCCCTTCGGTGTTCGGGGCGCGCGAGCACGGAGTGCGATCTGGACCGGCCATCCGGAAAATCGCAGCAAGTACATTCACCCGGTGAAAGTCCCACCAGCTTCGCAGGCGGATGAGCTGAACTGATGGTCCGAACCGGACAGACGTCGATCCTCAGGCGTTGAAGAGGAAATGCAGGACGTCGCCGTCCTTGACCTCATAGCTCTTGCCCTCGACCCGGAACTTTCCGGCCTCGCGCGCGCCCGCCTCGCCGTTCCCGGCGATATAGTCGTTATAGGCGATGGTCTCAGCCCGGATGAAGCCGCGTTCGAAATCGCCGTGGATGACACCGGCGGCCTGCGGGGCAAGCGTGCCCTTCTCGATGGTCCAGGCGCGGGCTTCCTTGGGCCCGACAGTGAAATAGGTCTGCAAGCCCAGAAGATCGTAACCTGCCCGGATCAACCGGTCGAGGCCCGCCTCATCCAGCCCCATCTCTTCCAGGAACATCGCGGCGTCACCCGCATCCATCTGCGCCAGTTCTTCCTCGATCTTGGCCGAGATCACGACCGACCCCGCCCCCTGCGCCGCCGCCATCTCGGCAACTTTCGCCGACAACGAATTTCCGCTCGCGGCCGAGGCTTCCTCGACATTGCAAACGAAGAGCACCGGCTTTGAGGTCAGCAACTGCAGCATGTCCCAGGCCTTCCGGTCCTCATCGGCCACAGTGACGGTGCGCGCGGGTTTGCCGCCTTCCAGCACCGCCAGCGCCTGCTTCATCAGCCGTTCCTGCGCCGCCGCTTCCTTGTCGCCGCCCTTGATCTTGCGCGCGATATTGGCCAGCCGCCGCTCGATGCTCTCCATATCGGCGATCATCAGCTCGGTCTCGATCGTCTCGGCATCGGCGATCGGGTCGACCTTGCCCTCGACATGGGTCACGTCGCCGTCCTCAAAACAGCGCAGCACATGGGCGATGGCGTCAACCTCACGGATATTGGCAAGGAACTGGTTGCCAAGCCCCTCACCCTTCGAGGCACCGCGCACAAGGCCCGCGATATCGACGAAAGTGATGCGGGTCGGGATGATCTGCTTCGACCCGGCAATGACGGCCAGTTTCTCCAGCCGCGGATCGGGCACAGCGACGTCACCGACATTGGGTTCGATCGTGCAGAAGGGAAAGTTCGCGGCTTGCGCGGCAGCGGTGCGGGTCAGTGCGTTGAAAAGGGTGGACTTGCCGACATTCGGCAACCCGACGATACCCATCCTGAAACCCATGATCGCGCACCTTTCATTGAAATCCGGCGCATCTATGAGGGAAGGCGGCATCGGGTCAAGCCCTGCAAGGCTCAAGCCCCATTGATTCCGCCGCGACTTTTCTGCAAGACCGGCGGAACGGACAAGGAGAGCCCCATGACCCGGATCGAAAAGAAGTTCGCCGCGCTGAAAGCCGAAGGCCGCAAAGCCTTCGTCGCCTATATCATGGCGGGCGATCCGGATCTTGAGACCTCTCTTGCGCTGATGAAGGGCCTGCCGGGCGCGGGCGTCGATGTGATCGAACTGGGCATGCCCTTCACCGATCCGATGGCCGACGGGCCGACGATCCAGCTTGCCGGGCAACGCGCGCTGGAAGGCGGGCAGACCCTGCAAAAGACGCTCGACATGGCCGCCGCGTTCCGCAAGGGCGACGATGAAACCCCCATCGTGATGATGGGCTATTACAACCCGATCTATTCGCACGGCGTGAACCGTTTTCTCGCCGATGCCAAGGCAGCCGGTGTTGATGGGCTGATCGTCGTCGACCTGCCGCCGGAAGAGGATGACGAATTGTGCATCCCGGCCCAGAACGCGGGCCTCAACTTCATCCGCCTCGCGACTCCGACAACTGATGACAGACGCCTGCCCAAGGTGCTGCAGAACACATCCGGCTTCGTCTACTACGTCTCGATCACCGGCATCACCGGCGCTGCCGCGGCAGAGGCCACCGATGTCGGCCCCGAGGTCGCGCGGATCAAGGCGGCGACCGACCTACCCATAATCGTCGGCTTTGGCATCCGGTCACCCGAAACCGCCCGGGCGATTGCCTCGGTCGCCGACGGCGCGGTCGTCGGCTCTGCCATCGTTAAAATGGTCGAGGAAAAGAAACCGGTCGCGGACATTCTCGCCTTCGTCAAAGGCCTCGCCGATGGCGCCCACAGCGCCTGACCCGCCGCTTCTTCATTGTCGAAATACCCCCGCCGGAGGCAGCCCGAGTGGTGTCCGGGAACCGGACACCACGAGATAAAAACTTGCGCCCGGAACGGGCGCTCCTTTGGATCAGACCCGCTCAGCCGAGCGTGACATCCAGAACCATCATCAGGATCAGGCCAAAGATCAGACCGGCCGTCGCCCGGTCCTGATGGCCGTTCCTGTGCGTCTCGGGCAGGATCTCGTGGCTGATGATGTAAAGCATCGCACCCGCCGCGAAGGTCAGCCCCCAAGGCAGAAGATTGGCCGAAACCGACACGGCCGCCGCGCCAAAGAAAGCACCGACGGGCTCCACGAGCCCGGTCAGGAACGCGACAAAGAAGGCGCGCCAGCGGGAATAGCCGCGCCCGACCAGCGCGACGGCCACCGCCAGCCCTTCGGGCATATCCTGAAGCGAAATGCCCGTCATCACCGACAGCCCGTTGGTCATGTCGCCACCGCCGAAGGCAACGCCGATCGAAAGGCCCTCGGGGAAGTTGTGGATGGTTATCGCGATGACGAACAGCCAGATGCGGGCCATGGCCGCCGCATCGCCACCACCCTCGGGCCCGGTAAAGAAATGCTCATGCGGCAGGGTCGCATTCAACCAGGCGACAAACCCCGCGCCCAGCGCGATGCCGGCCCCGGCAACGAGGGCGGCCAACAGAAGGGACTCATACAGCCCTTCCGCCGCTTCGATCCCCGGCAGGATCAACGAAAAATACGAGGCCGACAACATCACCCCGGCAGCAAAACCAAGCATCGTATCACTGGTCCGCTGCGACATGGTTCGCCCGATCAGAACCGGCACCGCGCCGAGTGTCGTCGCCGCCATGGCAACCAGACCCCCCAGAAATCCCAACCAGACCGTATCCATCAACGCCCTCCGCAGACGCTGGCAGTCGATCCCTCCACGGGTATAAGTTCAAGGGCGAAAACGCGTTGCACCAAATCCGCATGATTGGTAAATAATTCTATCCAATCAGGAGGAAGCATGCCGGTCATCACTTGTATCGAGGATCTGAAACGCCTTTATCGCCGCCGGGTTCCGCGCATGTTCTACGATTATGCAGAATCGGGAAGCTGGACCGAGCAGACCTTCCGTGAAAACACCTCTGACTTTGCCGGTATACGACTGCGCCAGCGCATTGCCGTGGATATGACGGGGCGCTCAACGGCCGGACAGATGATCGGACAGGACGTGGCCATGCCCGTGGCGCTTGCGCCCGTGGGCCTCATGGGAATGCAAAGCGCGGACGGAGAGATCAAGGTGGCGCGCGCGGCCGAACGGTTTGGCGTGCCCTTCACTCTCTCGACCATGTCGATCTGTTCGATCGAAGACGTGGCCGATCATGTGACAAAACCCTTCTGGTTCCAGATCTACACGCTGAACGACGATGACTTTAACCGGAAGATCATCAACCGCGCCAAGGCGGCAGGCTGTTCGGCGCTTGTGATCACCGTCGATCTGCAAATCCTTGGCCAGCGCCACAAGGATCTGAAAAACGGACTGTCCGCGCCGCCGAAACTCACCCTCTCCACGATGCTGAACCTCGCCACCAAATGGGGTTGGGGGATCGAAATGCTCGGCACCAAGCGGCGGTTCTTCGGCAATATCGTCGGCCATGTGGAGGGGGTCAGCGATCCGTCTTCGCTTTCGGTCTGGACCGCGGAAAAGTTCGACCCCGCGCTCAACTGGGACAAGATCCGCAAACTGATGGACATGTGGGGCGGCAAGGTCATCCTGAAGGGGGTTCTGGACGTAGAGGACGCTGCGAAGGCGGCCGAGGTCGGGGCCGATGCCATTGTCGTCTCGAACCATGGCGGTCGGCAGCTTGATGGCGCACTCAGTTCGATCCGCATGCTGCCGGAGATCGCCACAGAGGTGGGCGGCAAGACCGAGGTCTGGATGGATGGCGGCATCCGCGCGGGTCAGGACGTGCTGAAAGCGGTCGCCCTTGGCGCGAAGGGCGTGATGATCGGCCGCGCCTATGTCTATGGCCTTGGCGCCATGGGCGAAGCTGGTGTGACCAGGGCGCTGGAGGTCATCCACAAGGAACTCGACACATCAATGGCGCTTTGTGGGGAAACCGGGCTTGGCAATGTCGGTCGGCACAACGTTCTGGTGCCGAAAGGTTTCCTTGACGCCTACGAATGACGGTTCGGCCAAGCGGCATGAACCGCTGCCGGGCCGCCCCCAGACGGCCTGCGATACCGTATCAATGGCCAACCGCGCGCGGGTCAGCACCATGCCGGGATTGGCGCTTTTTCGGCAGACGAAGCAAATGACATGCTCGGGATGTTTCCGCGTTCGCAGGAAGACATGGATGTGATCGTCCGAAAACATGATGACCTCATTGAAGCACCCTTTCGGACTGTCACCGGGTGCCTGAAACATCTTGCCCATCGCCACGACATTCGAGCCCTGGAACAGGTCCACCGTCGCTGTGACCAGGGTATCGAGCACCTCCTGTGGATGCGGATCGACCGTGTGAACCCCCAAAAGCAGGCCAGATTCCAAGTCAATATAGCCAGAAGCCACACATTCGGGCAGAACGCCCATCGTCATCTGAAGAGTGCTGTCGAGTGACATCGGTCCTATCCGCTTTCTTCCGTTGATCTGCCCGTCGGTGTAACGCGGCCCAATACCGGCTGAGTGCCGCGCGTGCCGCGTCGATGCGCTGCAAAGTCTTTCAGGAACAGCATCTGGGCGTCCGTCTCGATCCAATGCATGTTGACCGATTTCACCCGGGCGATCGCCGCGTCGAAATCGGGATCTTCCCAGATCAGCAACGCCGCAATCATGGTGCCTGTGCGCCCGCGTCCCGCCTGACAATGAAAGACCACGGGTCTGCCCGCAGCCAATGTGGCTGAAACCACCTCGCAGGTTTCGATCGCCTGTTGAAGGGTCGGCGGGTGCCAGTCCGGGATCGGGACATGAAGGCTTTCAAGACCCAAAGCGGCGATCACATCCCGCGGCGGCGTCCATTCCGCAGTCAGTGACACGATCATCGAAACACCATGACGCAGGAGGGCGTTCAGATCGGCATCCACCGCCTGCCCCATCCGGCCCGGACGCGCCATCCCGCCTATCCGACCCTCTTCCAGCCAATGGATCAAGGGCGGCATGCCGCCGTCCTGTTCGTTGGTGGTGTCAGGGGCGAGGGGCATATCGGGCATCAGATCGGGATAGCATCCTGCGGTTTCTATCAGGTCTATCCGATATCTATGTCCGCAGGTGCGCGGCGCTACAACCGGCTTACGATGTCTATAGGCGCTGCTATCCGCTGCACCGGTACACCGCGCGTGCTTGCGCGGGTGGCATTGCGACCCTCTGAGCGCATCGGTTTCGCCACCGCTTTCTGACCGGGAATAGAGATGGCGTTGCGCAGAACGAAATAGCGTTCCTCATCAAGAACCGGCTTGGGCGGCGTTCGGGACTCTGTGGCCGCGCGAGGCGCCTCATCGCCAATTTCGTAACGCTCCAGCATGTAGCAGCGTTGCAGCGTCACACCATCGACAAGAATGTTGAACTTCTCGACCAGATCCTGTGCGCCGCTCTCGTCCCACGCGGACTGATCACCCGATTGGCTGGCCGCTAACGCATGGGTCAGCGACACGAAGGCGCGCGCATTGAAAAGACCCTCCGTTTCACGGCGAAGGCGGCGTTGGATCTTGCGCAGGTCATCCACTGTTTTGAGCTTGTCCTTCCGGGTGACAAGCAGGACAGAAACATCGCGCAAACGACGCGGCAGATCGAGCCAGGCGGCGCGCTCACTCTCTCGCCATGCCTGACCGGAATGCGTGCACCACAGGACAGCGTTGGCATATGCGACGGCATTGATCCAATACCTGACGGGGATCGACGGGTCCGAAATGCCGGGCGTATCGATCAGATCACAGCGCTTCAGAATCTCGGCCTTGTGGTAGAGGCGGACAAAGCGGGTTTCCTTGAGCGGGATTGACGACGGGTCCTGCCAGTCCACCGGGTGCCTGCGGCCTTCATGATCAACACGGTAGGGCGCTGCATCGCCGTATCTGAGCCAGATCGGAGGAAGCCGGGTCGCGGTGACCTGCATCGGCAGGACATTCTGACGAAGCAGAAGGTTCATCAGCGAAGACTTGCCCGAGCTGAACTCACCCATCAGCGCGACAACCGGCTTGCGCATGCTCCAGTCTGCAAGGCGCGTCATCTGCGTCGGGGTCACTGTGCGGGTCATGCGGGTTTCATCCTTCATCCCAATACTCCGTCTGTCGCCGGGCATCACATTCATGCTGCGGCATCATGGCCGTCGAGGGTACGGATGACCCTGTCCAGTGTGTTGATCAGATTGGCCGCCTGACCGGTGTCTTCAGCATCGGCGGCGGAAGGCTCCTGTGCCGCCGATGCGGCGATATGCAGGATCTTCTCTTTCTGTTCCGACAGAAACGCCCGGAGCACGGCCCGCATCTCATCCAGAACATGATTGAACTGCTTGGCTTCCAGATCGCCAATGATCGTTCCGACCTCGGCCCGTACCAGTCGCGCATAGTCATCCGAATAGTGCTGCATGCCTCTGCGCCGCTGCCACCAGCGTTTCCACCAGTTGCCACCCAGATCGACCGCGATGGTCTGGCTCAGCACCACGGGTGGCGGGAAATCGGGAACCTGCGGCGGTTCGATGGAAAAACCCTCATCCCTCACGGCAAGCCGGAGAACATACATATCCTGAACGGCTTTTGCTGCGGATGAATAGACATCCTCGATTTCAATCGTCGCGGCATCGGCGAAACGTGCATAGATCGACTTGAGAACGAAGCGCAGGCCGGTGGAACCGAAAGTCCAGGTTTTTCCCCGGCTGCTTTCATTGAGGTTGGCAACAAGCGCCTCGGTGGCGCGAACCACATAGTTTTCCTCAACCCGGTGCAGCCGGGGATGCAGGTCGGCAATCAGCCGTTCAATGACATCATCAAGCACTTCGCAATTCGCTTCGACGATTTCGTCGAGTTCTTCGGCAAGTTGCGCAAGCCCCTCTTCGCCATCAGGCAATGGCTGCGCAGCGGCGTCGACCTCTTCCTGAGCGCGGACTTCGTTGATGACATTCATCAGGCGCCCGCGCACACTATCGATCAGGCGCTGACCCGACTTTTCGACAATGCGGTCGAACAACACGGTCATCAGGTCGGGTATGCCGGACAAAAGCCACGTGAATTCAAACGCATCCTCGGCATCGGCCAGACCGGATGCTGCGGCCCAGTCAAACAGCGCGTCGCGCTGGTCTTCGTCCATTTCACCAAAGTCGCGTGCCAGGGCCACTTCACCCCAGCGGGCGCTGCCGAACAGGACGGCGGTATCATTGACCGCATCCACGGCGGACAGGGTCTTTTGAATACTTGCGCGGATCTCCGGGATCTGCTCGCTCGGCCGTGCCAGTTCATCGACACGGTTGACGAACAGCACAAGCTGACGATTGTCCATCGAAGCGATCAGGCGAACAAGCGCGAGGTCCGCGGTGTTCATCGCCTCATGGGCCGAAAGAACGATCACGCAAACTTCGGTATCCGCCAGCGCCTGCAGCGTGGTCTGCTCCCGCACCAGAAGCGTATCGTTGACGCCGGGGGTATCGCGCAGGCAAAGCGGGCCCGGCAGATTGGGTTGAGACAGATGCAGGTCGGCCGATTTCGTAATATCGGCAAAGCGGCCATGTGTGTTGAAGGGGTCGTCCTCCACCTCGTCCGGATCGCCAAGGCAGACATAGCGTTCGACCAGGTCGGCGTCGCAGTAACCGTAATTATGGACCTTGCCGAGCAAAGCCTCAAAACTCTTGCCCAGACGTTTGCGGGCCGCTGCGCGCATCTCTTCTGTCTGACGCTGAAGGTTTTCCAGATCATCCTTGGCACCGGCGCGATCCGCCATCTGGCCAAGACGGCCACCACCTTCAAGCAGGTTCGCCCATTCGTCCGGTCCAAACAGCTGGAAGGCCGCTTTGGTCCGTCCATCCTGATGAGCGATATTGAGATGAACGTTGGTGACGACCGAAGTCAGCGGGTTGACGTCCGAGGGAAGAAGACCGATCTGACCGCCCAGAACATTGGTCAGAGCCGTTTTCCCGGCCTTGACCTGACCGACGAGCGTTACGCTCGGTTCGTATGCGTCGATCCGGCCCAAAATATCCTCAAGCCGCGTTGCAAGATGCGGTTCGCAGCCGTTCGCAAGGTCCGAAACCTGCGACCGGATCGACTTCAGAATGCCATAGAACTCCGCCATGCGTTCGGTGCA
>NZ_JBARVQ010000563.1:0-4919 GCF_049646345.1 Albidovulum sp.
TTGCAGGGTAAAGCCCTCGGTATTGGGCAGTCGGTCAAGTGCCATGATCTTGTCCTTTCGGGGTTATGCGCCGGACATGGCAGAGGGTATCCACCAGTCCCGGCCGCGTTCGGTTTCGACATATTCAGGCCAGCGGAAATGGATCGGCGGCTCGTACTCGCACAAGGGAGGCACCCACCCGGTACCGCCGATCCCCCCGCCAGTACGGGATTTGAATTCGTCCATTGCCGCGTCGCGCGCGGTCTTGTCCTCCAGAAGGCGGATGGCCGAGACGGCCAGCACCTTGGCCGCGGTCGTCACCATCGGGTCGATGGTCGCGGGAATGCCGCCAAGGGCGTTCATCACCCAGTTCGGATAGGTGTAGCCCTCTGGCGCGCGCAAGGCGGGCCGGGCGATGTAGAAGCGCGCAGTCGGCGCGTGCCAGCACATGTCGGTGTAGTCGTCCGAGGTAGAGTTCAGTTGCGACGGCGGCAGATCGCGGCGCAGGATCGCCTCGGCGTCTTCTGGCGCGATCAGCCGGGTCATTTCATCGATGAAGGGCTCGGCCATCGGCTCCAGTCCCAGCTCGGCCTGAATCTGCCGCGCCACCGCCCCGGCGCTGTCATCCCAGTATGGCGCCCCGACGATCTGCATCGCTTCCCAGACCAGACTTGCCATCGCATGGTTCGCCAGACCGGGGCGCGATTTGCAGACCCAGTGGCGTTCCCAGCGGCAGCCTGACATCATCGCGGCGGCTTGCGCATTGCGGTCCAGAACCGCGGTGATCTGATCGGCCATCGCGAGGGTGGGGGTGCGCATCATGTACTGAATCTCGGCAAGACCCGCGGGCTGGTTGTCGGCCGTCGCCTGACCGGCGGTCAGGATCGCCTCGGATACCGACCAGCCACCCTGATGCGGCAGCATCGCCTCACGCAAAGCCTTCGACGACTGATACATCATCATAAGCGCGTCATTGGCGCCCGGTGCCCGCACGGCGGAATGCGATTGCGGGATCGGCGCGCCATCGGCCTGACCCCAGTTTTCGGGCGCGTCGCAGATGAAGCGGTAGATCATCGCGTAAGCCGCGCCGCAATGCGTGTCCCAGCGCACGGTATTGCACATCGGCAGCATGTAGAACGGATGGAACGAGAGCATCGCGGCCAACCCGTCGTAATAGCCCTTGGCCGCATGGATCGGCTTCGACCCCCGCACCTTTTCCGCTGGTTCGCCGGTAAAGCGAAGCCCGCCCTTGATCCCGCATTCCTCCATCGCCGCCTTTGTGGCCAGAAGCCCGCCCAGAGCGCCGATCCCCAGACCCGAATGCGGGTCGGTATGGCCACCCGCCTGAAAGCCCAACCCCGTGCGCGGCTCGCGCCGGGGGCTGGCTGCCTGACAATTGCCGGGGATCGCGTCGTATTCGGCATACATGCCGATGATGGGTCCATCGCCGTTCGACCACTCCGCGCAGAACGCCGTCGGCATCCCGCCCGAGCCCTCCTCGACCGTGAAACCCTCTTGCCGCAGCCGCGTCACATACCAGTCCGCCGAGCGGTATTCGCGCCAGGCCGTCTCGCCGAAATCGAAGATCGTCGCGCACCAGTCCGACAATTCCCCTGAGCGGGCATTGACGTTGGAAACCGCTTCGCATTGGGCAGTGGACAGGGGGGGCGTCGGCATGGGCCTTCGGTACTTTCGGTCGGGTTTACGATGCGGTTGCCATACGTTTTGCCGACAGAAAGCCGACATTTGGCCGACAGGACCTTACGCCATTCAATGTTGGCGTGGGGTGAAACCTTTTCCTGACTTTGACAAATTTCATTCACCTTTTTCTGGTGAACCGTGCGATGGGCGCTAAACTCCGCGTGCCGATAGCGGAGGACGAATGGCCCGAATCCCCTCGACCCAGGCGCTGCGCGCGCTGGAAAGTTTTGCCCGCCACGGCACGGTCTGGCAGGCGGCGGATGAATTGAACCTGACGCGCAGCGCGGTCAGTCACCAGTTGCGCCTATTGGAACGTGATCTGGGGTTTCGCATGTTCGACCGGGTCGGCACGCGGATCGAACTGACACCGCAGGGCATGGCCTATGCCGGGGATATCCGCCGGGCTCTCTCGTCCATCGCCGGATCGGCGGCGCGCAATGCCGGGCGCGGCGTCACCGGTACGCTGACCGTCAGTTGCACGCCGGGCTTTGCCGCGACCTGGCTTTGCCCCAAGATCGGCCGCTTTCGCGAAGTGTCGCCCGATGTTGCGCTGTCCATCGTGACGCCCCGGCGGCTGGATGACGTCTCAAACCCCGATGTCGATCTTTTCCTGACATTTGGCACCGGAAACCTGCCCGATATGCAGGTGGAATTGCTGAAAGAGGTCGAGTTCACCCCGCTTTGCAGCCCTGTTTTGCTCAACCGCATCGGTGGGCTGGCAGAGCCGCGCGACGTGAAGCGTGCGGGTCTGCTGCATCTGCATGAACGCGCCGACTGGCGTCGCTGGTTCCGTCTTGCCGGGGTCGATGAGGCAGCAGCGCGGGGGGGCGTTGTCTTCGCCGACATGAACCTTGTCTATGCGGCATCGATGAACGCGCAAGGCATCGCGATGGGGGATGAGTTTATCTGTCACGGGGCGATGGAGGCCGGGGCGCTGGTGCGCCCCTTCGACCTGGCCATTCGTTCACCCCGGTCCTATTTTCTTGTGGTCCCGCCCGAAAAGGCCGGGAACCCGGCGGTCGATGCGTTCCGCTCTTGGATCATGGCGGAATTGCCGCCAAGCCGGGCGTAGGGGGCTTGTGAAATTCCGTTTGCCGTTCGGATGCCTTATCCGGCCTTAACGCTTGCGGTCACATAATTCACCGAAAGATCCCGGTCCGATACCGACCACTGCCAGCTTACAGGGTTGAAAACAAACCCTTTCTTGTCGACCGGTGTCAACCCGGCCTGCGTGGACAGGGCAAAAAGCTCCTCCGGCGTGATGAACTTGGCCCAGTCATGCGTTCCCTTCGGCAGCCAACGCATGACCCATTCGGCCCCGACGATTGCGGCCATGAAACTTTTGGCATTGCGGTTGATGGTCGAGGCGATCATCAGCCCGCCGGGTTTCAGAAGGTCATGGCAGGTGGTGACGAAGCCCTGCGGATCGGCGACATGTTCGACGATCTCCATCGCCAGAACCACGTCAAAGACCTCGCCCCCCACGGCCAAAGCCTCGGCGGTCGTGTGACGGTAATCGATGGCCAGCCCCTGTTCCTCGGCATGGACCTTCGCCACCGGAATATTGCCAGCCGCCGCATCGGCGCCGATAACCTCGGCCCCGAGCCGCGCCATGGGCTCGGACAAAAGCCCGCCACCACAGCCGATATCCAGCACTCGAAACCCGGCGAAGGGCTTCGGTCCAGTCAGATCGCGCCCGAACTCCGCCGCGATCTGCTGGGTGATATAGTCGAGCCGCACCGGGTTCATCATGTGCAAGGGCTTGAACTTGCCTGTCGGGTCCCACCATTCCGCCGCCATCGCCTCGAACTTCGCGACTTCGACGGGGTCGACCGTGCTTGTCTCGGGGGTCATCATTGTCTCCGGCTAATCCTTTTCGCCCCATGGCAGCGAGGGGCGTTTCAGGTATATAGTCATTTCATGGACAGGATCGCAGGGCAAAAGCGCGCAGCCGCCTTTCTTTATCCGCAGGTCGAACCCTTCGATCAGCGCCTGATGGATGTGGGTGACGGGCATCGCATTTATGTCGAACAATGCGGCCATCCTGCGGGCCAGCCAGTCATCGTTTTGCATGGCGGGCCGGGCGGCGGCTGCTCCCCCGCAATGCGGCGCTATTTCGATCCCTCGGTCTACCGTGTGATTCTGTTCGACCAGCGCGGTTGTGGCAGGTCGCGCCCGCATGCGAGCGTCGAGGCGAATACGACCTGGCATCTTGTGGCCGATATCGAGCGCATCCGCACCGAGCTTGGCATCGACAGCTGGATCGTCTTTGGCGGAAGCTGGGGCGCGACCCTCGCGCTGATCTATGCCCAGACCCATCCGGAGCGCGCCCTCCATCTGGTGCTGCGCGGCGTCTTCCTGATGACGGAAGGGGAGCTGGCCTGGTTCTATGGCGGTGGGGCCGGGGCCTTCTATCCCGACCGCTGGCAGAAATTCGCAGGCATGATCCCCGAGGCCGAGCAGGGCGACATGATCGGTGCCTATCACAAACGCCTGTTTTCCGGCGAGATGGCGACCGAGGTGCGTTATGCCCGCGCCTGGGCGGGCTGGGAAAACGCGCTGGCAAGCATCGACCATGACGGGGTGCTGGGCGAGGCGCCCGCCGATTATGCCCGCGCCTTTGCCCGCCTTGAAAACCACTACTTCACGCATCGCGGTTTTTTGGAGGAAGACGGACAGATCCTGCGCGATCTTTACCGGCTGAAGGATGTGCCCGCGACGATCGTGCAGGGCCGCTATGACATGATCTGTCCGCCGGTTTCGGCCTGGACACTCGCCCAGAACTGGCACCGGGCCGAGCTCAAGATGATCCCGGCGGCGGGGCACGCCCTGTCCGAGCCCGGTATTTCGACCGCGCTGATCCGGACGATGGACGGGCTGCGGGACTGACCGCCTTTACTGGCGCATGTTTTGCGACAGGCCGGTACGCGTCTGAGAATTGGTCATATTTGAAGCCGTTGATGGGGAGGGTGCAATGAGCAGCGAAGTGAAAGTCACGATCGAGGCACGGGAAAATGGCCCGCTGGTGGTCAAGGGGCTTGATGAACTCACTGGCCCCGATGGTGAGGCGTTGGAGGTGAAGCCGGTTGTGGCCCTGTGCCGGTGCGGCGCCAGCAAGACCAAGCCCTTCTGCGATGGCAGTCACAAGGCCAACGGGTTTGACAGCACCAGCGGCACGCCCTCGGGAAAGAACACACTTCTGCACTACGAGGGTGCAGAGGTCTCGGTCACCTACAATC